>NZ_JANCPN010000007.1:0-101585 GCF_024295385.1 Streptococcus sp. CF4-3
TTAAAAAAATGCTATAATTGAAAGGACCATATCAAAGGAGAATAAGATGAGTAAACCCATTATTTTAACAGGAGATCGTCCAACGGGGAAATTACATATTGGGCACTACGTTGGTAGTTTGAAAAATCGTGTCTTACTACAAGAAGAAAATAAATATGACATGTTTGTTTTTTTAGCTGACCAGCAAGCACTAACAGACCATGCAAAAGATCCACAAACTATTGTAGAGTCTATTGGGAATGTTGCTTTGGACTATCTTGCAGTGGGATTAGATCCTAATAAAGCAACGATTTTCATTCAAAGCCAGATTCCAGAATTGGCAGAGCTCTCTATGTATTATATGAACCTAGTTTCATTAGCTCGCTTGGAACGAAATCCAACCGTAAAGACTGAAATTGCTCAAAAAGGCTTTGGTGAAAGTATTCCAACTGGATTTTTAGTTTATCCAGTTGCGCAAGCAGCAGATATTACAGCATTTAAGGCTAACTTGGTTCCAGTAGGGAATGATCAAAAGCCGATGATTGAACAAACACGTGAAATTGTGCGTTCTTTCAACCATGCCTATAACTGTGATGTTTTAGTAGAACCAGAAGGAATTTACCCTGAGCACGAAGGTGCGGGACGTTTACCAGGTCTTGATGGTAATGCCAAAATGTCGAAATCACTTAATAATGGAATTTACCTAGCTGATGATGCAGATACTTTGCGTAAAAAAGTAATGAGTATGTATACAGATCCAGACCATATTCGTGTTGAGGATCCAGGTAAGATTGAAGGAAATATGGTTTTCCATTACTTGGACGTATTCGGTCGACCTGAGGATGCTCAAGAAATTGCTGAAATGAAGGAACATTATCAACGTGGAGGCCTTGGTGATGTTAAGACCAAACGTTACCTACTTGAAATTCTAGAACGTGAACTTGGTCCAATCCGTGAACGTCGCCTAGAATATGCTAAAGATATGGGTGAGGTTTATAATATGCTCCAAAAAGGTAGTGAAAAAGCTCGAGAACTTGCTGGGCAAACACTATCAGAAGTAAAAGCTGCAATGGGTCTAAATTACTTTCACTAATGGATAAAATATGAACTATAAAACTATTTCTTCTTTAAAATAAGAGGGATAGTTTTTTATTTGTTCTCTTATAAATTTAATTGACAAATTTTCATAGAATGGTATGATAGATACAATACAAAAAGCGTTAAGCTCAAAAATAAAGAAAAGAGGAAACTTCAATGTCTAATTGGGACACTAAATTTTTGAAAAAAGGTTTTACCTTTGATGATGTATTGCTTATTCCAGCAGAGAGTCATGTGTTGCCTAATGATGCGGATTTGACTACAAAATTGGCAGATAATCTGACTTTAAATATCCCAATTATTACAGCTGCAATGGACACTGTAACAGAAAGTCAAATGGCGATTGCTATTGCGCGTGCAGGTGGACTTGGAGTTATCCATAAAAATATGTCTATTGAGCAACAGGCAGATGAGGTTCGTAAGGTAAAACGTTCTGAAAATGGTGTTATCATTGATCCATTCTTCTTGACTCCAGAACATACAATTGCTGAAGCGGATGAACTTATGGGTCGTTACCGTATTAGTGGTATTCCAGTAGTTGAAACACTTGAAAATCGTAAGTTAGTTGGTATTTTGACCAACCGAGATCTGCGTTTCATTTCTGATTACAACCAACCAATTTCAAAACACATGACTAGTGAAAACCTAGTTACTGCTCCGGTTGGTACAGATTTAAAAACTGCTGAGAGTATTCTTCAAGAACACCGTATTGAAAAACTACCTCTAGTTGACGAAGAGGGTCGTCTTTCTGGTTTAATCACCATTAAAGATATCGAGAAAGTGATTGAGTTCCCAAATGCGGCAAAAGATGAATTCGGTCGTCTTCTAGTTGCTGGTGCGGTAGGAGTTACTTCTGATACATTTGAACGTGCGGAAGCACTTTTCGAAGCAGGTGCAGATGCTATTGTTATCGATACAGCCCATGGTCACTCAGCGGGTGTACTTCGTAAAATAGCTGAAATCCGTGCGCATTTCCCAGACCGTACTTTGATTGCTGGGAACATCGCTACTGCTGAAGGTGCGCGTGCTCTTTATGATGCAGGTGTTGACGTTGTTAAAGTCGGTATTGGCCCAGGGTCAATCTGTACAACTCGCGTTATTGCTGGTGTAGGAGTTCCCCAGGTAACAGCAATTTACGATGCAGCAGCAGTTGCTCGTGAATATGGTAAAACAATTATCGCTGATGGTGGAATCAAATATTCTGGAGATATTGTAAAAGCCCTTGCTGCTGGAGGAAACGCAGTGATGCTCGGATCAATGTTTGCAGGAACAGATGAAGCTCCAGGTGAAACTGAGATCTTTCAAGGACGTAAGTTCAAGACATACCGAGGTATGGGTTCAATCGCTGCTATGAGGAAGGGTTCAAGCGACCGTTACTTCCAAGGTTCTGTCAATGAAGCAAACAAACTGGTTCCAGAAGGAATCGAAGGTCGTGTTGCTTATAAAGGTGCAGCAGCTGATATTGTTTTCCAAATGATTGGTGGTATTCGTTCTGGTATGGGTTACTGTGGTGCTGCTAACTTAAAAGAATTACATGACAATGCTCAGTTTATCGAAATGTCAGGTGCGGGTCTAAAAGAAAGCCATCCACACGATGTGCAAATCACTAATGAAGCACCAAACTATTCAATGTAATAAAAAAATCTCCTGTTAAACGGGAGATTTTTTTGTTTTACAAAGATGTAAAGTTTAATTTACAGTTAATTGACCATTATCTACTGTAAAGACGCTCAAGTTATCAGGTAAGTTTTGAAGATGGTCTAAACTAGTAGTTGTAATAAAAGTTTGAATGTTATGAGAAATAGTTTCCAATAATTTAAGTTGACGAGTATTGTCAAGTTCACTCATGACATCGTCAAGTAAAAGAATGGGAGATTCTTTGGTAATGCTCTCCATCAATTCGATTTCAGCAAGTTTTATAGAAAGCACCAAGCTACGATGTTGCCCTTGACTTCCGAAACTTGCTTCCATTCCATTAATCATGAAAATCATATCGTCCCGATGAGGACCAACTCCAGTATTCTTCTTAAATAAATCTCTGGATCTACTTTTTTGAAGTGCTATATGGAAAGATTCAGCCAAATGTTTCTTGTTAACAAAGTTTACAGAAGGTTGATAACGGATTGACAGCTCTTCTAACTGATCTGAGATGTCAAAATGTTTTTTCTTGCCAAAGAGTTCCATTTTCTGGATAAAGTCAGCACGATGGATCATTACACGACAGCCATATTCTACTAGTTGGTCATCAAGAACAGATAGGAAAGTCTCATCTATGTTTTGTGTAGATTTGAGATAGGTATTTCTCTGTTTAAGGACGTGGTTATAACTTGACAGGTCTGACAAGTAAATCGGTTTAATTTGCCCTAATTCTATGTCAATGAATTTACGACGAATGGCCGGAGCGCCTTTGACAAGTTGTAAATCTTCTGGAGCGAATAAGACAACATTCATATGACCAATATAGTCTGATAGGCGAGTTTGTTTTAAGTAATTCACTTTAGTAATTCGCCCTTTTTGTGTTAGGTCAATTTCAAGTGGAATGCTTGCTGTTTTCTTTTGTAAGATTCCAGAAACTTGTAGTTGTTCTTCTTCAAATTGAATTAAATTTTTATCAGTCTTTGTTCGATGACTTCTCGTTAAGGCTAAAAAGTAAATACTTTCGAGAAGATTGGTTTTCCCTTGAGCGTTTCGGCCAACAAATACATTTAATTTTGGATTAAAATCAATTTCGATATTATGATAGTTACGAAATTGTTTAATGGATAAGTTTTTCAACCACATATTTATCTACCTGGGAAACGTGGTGCAGGTTTTGCTTTTGTTGACTGGTTCTTTTTCGCTGGCTTTTTTTGTACCTTTTTATTCATTTCCTTGACAAGCTTAGCTACACGTTCTTTCTCAATTTTTTCTAGACGAAACTCCTCTAGTTCTTCTGATGTTGGTTTAACTAGAATAATTTGAGTTTTTAAATCAGGGATTTCAATAGAATCCCCGATTCTAATTTTCTTGCCTCGACGATTTTCTAATTCTCCATTAAAATATACAAGATGGTCCGCTAAAAAAGATTTAATAGCACCACCACTTTGTATAATCCCAAGGTCTTTCAAAAGAGATTGGAGAGTAATAAATTCTTCAAATAATTTGTATTCCATAGTTCACCTCAATCTTTGGTATTATACCATATTTTGCTCAAAATAGTTGAGAAGAAACTACTGATATGAAAACGATTTTAATTTGAAAAGAGTCAAAGAGAACAGGAAAAATTTTCATTTTCATGGTATAATAGAACTCTATGTAAAAGGAGGTAAAAGATGGAGTTATTCCCTGGAATTGCAGTGCATTTTATCCAATCTAAAAAGTTTAAGACAAATAAAATAACCATGCGTTTCACAGCTCCATTATCTCTGGATTTAATTTCTGGTCGCATGCTAAGTGCTAGTATGCTTGAAACTGCTAATAAAGGCTATCCAACTGCTCAGGTTCTTAGAAAACATCTGGCAGCATTGTATGGAGCAGATTTGTCAACTCACGCTTATAGAAGGGGGCAAAGTCACTTAGTAGACGTGAGTTTGACTTATGTTCGAGATGAATTTTTAAGTAAGAAAAACGTCTTAACTGCTCAGATTTTAGAATTATTGTATCAAGTCATGTTTAATCCATTGTCTAATGAAGATGAATTTGAGAACAATGCCTTTGAAATTGAAAAAAAACAATTGTTGGCGAGATTAGAATCAGAATTAGAGGATCCTTTCTTCTTTGCCCATAAAGAATTGGATCAGTTGTTTTTCCAAGAAGAATCAATGCAGTTAGTTCCTAGAGATTTAATTGCCAGAGTTTCCGAAGAGACTTCTAAATCTTGCTATTTAAGTTTTCAAAAAATGCTGAAAGAGGATAGAATTGATTTATTCTTTTTAGGTGATTTTAATGAAATTGAAGTTCTAGAAAGTCTGAAGAAATTTAACTTGATAGGTCGTAAAGAAACTGTAAACATTCAATATCAGCAAGGTTATTCAAATGTTCTTAGAGAAGGAATTGCTAGGAAAAACTTAGGTCAGTCTATTTTAGAAATGGGTTATCATAGTACAATTGGTTATGGAGATGATCAAAAGATGGCCTTGCTTCTTGTGAATGGTTTACTTGGAGCTTTCCCGCACTCTAGATTGTTTACCCAAGTTAGGGAAAAGGAAGGATTGGCCTACACTGTTTCTAGTCACTTAGATCTCTTTAGTGGATTTTTAAGATTGTTTGCTGGAATAAATCGTCAAAACCGAAACAAGGCAAGAAAATTGATGAATGATCAATTGTTAGCTATCAAAAATGGTAGATTTACAGATGCTGAAGTTAATCAAACTAAGGAAATGATTCGTAGGACGATGTTGTTGAGTCAGGATAATCAAGATTCGATTATAGATAGAGAATACTTAAGCCTCTTTTTTGGTAAATCGGCTTTAGACCTAGATTCTTTGATAGAGAGACTAGAGCAAGTTGACAAGGATGAAATCTGTAGGGCGGCATCTAGTTTGAAATTGCAGGCTATCTATTTTATGGAAGGAGCAGAATGACTAGAGTTACTTTTCAAGAGAAATATTATCCTGCTGTAAAGGAAACTCTTTATCAAGCAAAATTAGAAAACGGATTGACAGTTTCTTTACTTCCTAAAAATGATTTTAACGAAGTTTATGGTGTAGTAACTGTCTATGTTGGTTCAGTTGACACTGAGTTTACAGCTAGAGATAGTAAAAAGAAAACATATCCTAAGGGGATTGCTCATTTTTTAGAACATAAACTTTTTGAAAGAGAAAATTCTGAAGATATCATGGCTGCATTTACCAAATTAGGTGCAGATAGTAACGCCTTTACAAGTTTTACAAATACAAGTTATCTTTTTTCAACCTCTGACAATGTGGCTGAGTGTTTGGACTTGCTTGACGAGCTTGTTACTAGCTTTAACATTACTGAAGAATCTGTTGAACGAGAAAAGGATATTATTCAACAAGAACGCGAAATGTATCAGGATGATCCTGATTCTTGCTTGTTCTTTAAAACACTTGCAAATCTATATCCGGCAACTCCACTAGCTTCAGATATTGTTGGGACTGAAGATTCGATAGAAGATATTAGTTTAGAGGATCTACGGGACAATTTTGATGAATTTTACACTCCTGTCAATAGCCAAATTTTCCTTGTTGGAAATTTTGATTTAGAGTTGATGCAGAATTATTTCTCGCAAAAGGATATTGGAGGTTGTATAGTTCCAAATCCAAAAGAACCTATCGCTTTACACCCTGTAAAGAAGGTTGAGAGCATTCGTATGGATGTTGCATCACCTAAATTAGCAATAGGAGTTCGAACGAATTCTGATATGGGGCATCAGGACTGTTATCGATATAGCGTTCTATTAAGAGCGTTATTTACGATGATGTTTGGTTGGACCTCTAAAAGATTTCAGAGTTTGTATGAAACTGGGAAATTAGATTCTTCATTATCTTTAGAAGTTGAGATCAATCGACGTTTTAACTTTTTGATGCTGACAATGAACACGAAGGAGCCTGTGTCAATTTCGCATCAATTCCGAAAGGCGATTCAGAGCTTTGTTACTGATGCGGATATTTCGGAAGAACATCTTGATTTAATCAAAAGTGAAATTTATGGAGAATTTATCCATAGTATGAACTCTTTAGAATTTATTGCGACCCAATATCAGTCACATTCTGACGAAACAACCCTGTTTGATTTACCAAAGATTATACAGGAAATGACCTTGGATGATGTTCTTGAGGTAGGACATCATTTTATCGATAATAGTGAAATAGTTGAATTTACAATTTTTCCACTATAGCCATCGAAATATAAAATAAACTAGAAAGAAGGCATGATAAGTATGAGAAAAAAAACAATTGGTGAAGTGTTACGTTTAGCAAGAATCAATCAAGGTTTGAGTTTAGAGGAATTGCAGCGCAAGACAGACATTCAACTGAATCTGCTTGAGGCTTTAGAATCAGATGATTTTGACCAATTGCCAAGCCCTTTTTATACACGTTCTTTTTTAAGAAAGTATGCTTGGGCAGTTGAATTGGATGAAAATCTTGTTTTAGACGCATATGATTCAGGGAGTATGATTACCTATGAGGAAGTTGATGTTGATGAGATAGAACTATCAGGTCGTAGACGTTCTAATCGTAAGAAACGTTCCTTGCTTCCACTTTTTTACTTCGTCTTATTCTCCTTATCAATTTTAGTATTCGTAACCTATTATGTTTGGAATTATATTCAAACACAACCGACAGCAACAACTTCAGCCAACTATAATGTTGTGACTACGACAACAAGTGCTACAAGTAGTGAAACAACAACTAGCAACCAAACCACTAGCCCATCAAGTTCGAGCGACGCATCAACTGTGACGGTTTCTGGCAAGGGAGATGTTATATCGGTAGAATATAAAACTGCTAAAGATACTGCCGAACTTCAACTATCTGTGACGGATGCAACAAGTTGGGTTAGTGTTTCAGATACTGAATTGGCTGGAGGAACTACTCTTGAGCCTAATAATAAGATGGCCAAAACAACAGTTTCTAAAGGCTCTCCAGTAACTATCACATTAGGCGTTGTCAAAGGCGTGAAAATCAAGATCGATAATCAGGAAATTGATACTTCGAAATTAACTGGTCAAACTGGCTGGATTACATTGAAATTAAGTTCAAATTAAGGAAGGATAACATGAAAAAAGAGAATATTCCTAACATACTTACGCTTGGTAGAATTTTATTTATTCCGATTTTTGTTCTCCTTCTATCATTTGGACAGTCTCCTGTGTTACATAAAATAGCAGCAATTATTTTTGCCGTTGCCAGTATCACTGACTATCTAGATGGCTATTTAGCTAGAAAATGGCAAGTAGTTAGCAATTTTGGTAAATTCGCAGATCCAATGGCAGATAAGTTGTTAGTTATGTCGGCATTTATCATGCTAGTAGGTCTAAATATGGCTCCTGCTTGGGTAGTAGCTGTTATCATTTGCCGAGAACTTGCTGTTACTGGGTTGCGCCTACTCTTAGTTGAAACTGGTGGAACTGTTTTAGCTGCAGCAATGCCAGGAAAAATCAAAACATTTAGCCAGATGTTTGCGATTATCTTCTTGTTATTTCATTGGAATTTACTTGGTCAGATAACTCTTTATATCGCTTTGTTCTTTACAGTTTATTCTGGTTATGACTACTTCAAGGGAAGCGCGTATTTGTTTAAAGGAACCTTTCGCTAGATATGGAATCGATTATTAAAATTAAGAATCTGTCATTTCGATACCAGGCAGATCAAGAACACTATGATGTTCATAACATTTCGTTTCACGTGAAACGTGGAGAATGGTTGTCTATCGTTGGTCATAATGGTAGTGGAAAATCAACAACTGTTCGCTTGATTGACGGTTTGCTAGAAGCGGAATCTGGAGAAATTTGGATAGACGGTGATTGCCTAACTCCGGAAAACGTCTGGGAAAAAAGACGTAAGATTGGTATGGTATTTCAAAATCCTGATAACCAATTCGTGGGGGCAACCGTAGAAGATGACGTTGCTTTTGGGCTTGAAAATCAAGGGATTCCACTTGAAGAGATGAAGAAGCGAGTTTCTGAAGCTCTGTCATTAGTTGGGATGGCTGAATTTTCTAAAAAGGAACCAGCTCGCTTGTCAGGTGGCCAAAAACAGAGAGTGGCTATCGCAGGAGTTGTTGCTCTGCGACCAGACATTTTAATTTTGGATGAGGCTACAAGCATGTTGGATCCAGAGGGGCGTCTAGAGTTGATTAAGATTGTCCAAAAGATTCGCCAAGATCACCAAATGACAGTGATCTCTATTACGCATGACTTAGATGAGGTGGCCATGAGTGACCGTATTTTGGTGATGAAAAAAGGAGAAATCGAATCAACTAGTACTCCTAGAGAACTATTTTCTAGGTCAGATTTAGATCAAATTGGTTTAGATCAACCCTTTGTCAACCAATTAAAAGAATCTCTACGTACTAGTGGCTTGAAATTACCAGAGCACTACCTGACCGAAGGGGAGCTCGAGGAGGCTTTATGGGAATTATTCTAGACAATGTGAGTTATACGTATCAGGAAGGAACACCCTTTGCCTCATCTGCCTTGTCCGACGTTAATTTGTCAATAGAGGATGGATCTTATACAGCAATTATTGGGCATACAGGAAGCGGGAAATCTACAATTCTTCAACTTTTGAATGGTTTGTTGGTTCCCACAAAGGGAAGTGTTCGTGTCTTTGATACATTAATTACATCAACATCCGTCAATAAGCAAATTCGTCAAATTCGCAAACAAGTGGGCTTAGTCTTTCAGTTTGCAGAAAATCAAATCTTTGAGGAGACTGTCTTAAAAGATGTGGCTTTTGGACCTCAAAATTTTGGAGTCTCTGTAGAAGAGGCAGAAGCTATTGCGCGTGAAAAACTAGCTTTAGTAGGAATTGATGAGTCACTCTTTGGACGTAGTCCCTTTGAGCTTTCAGGCGGACAAATGAGAAGGGTTGCGATTGCTGGTATTTTGGCGATGGAGCCTAGCATCTTGGTCTTAGATGAACCAACCGCTGGTTTAGATCCAATTGGTCGAAAAGAGTTAATGGCCTTGTTTAAAAAACTTCATCAGGATGGTATCACGATTGTTTTAGTGACCCATCTGATGGATGACGTGGCCGAATTTGCTGACCAAGTTTATGTGATGGAAAAAGGAAAGTTGGTCAAGAGTGGGAAGCCAAGTCTTGTTTTTCAAAATGTCGAATTCATGGAAAAAATCCAATTAGGTGTTCCAAAAATCACAAGATTTGCTCAAAGGCTAGCTGAACGAGGGGTTTCTTTTAAACAATTGCCGATAACGATAGAGGAGTTTAAGGAGTTCATCAATGGATAACATGATTTTAGGTCGTTACATACCAGGAAATTCGATTGTTCATCGTTTGGATCCTCGTAGTAAGTTAGTGGCAATGATTTTATTGATTATGATCGTTTTTTGGGCCAATAATCCAATAACAAATGTGATCCTTTTCGTTGTAACAGGTATATTTGTAGCCTTATCTGAGGTTCCCTTATCCTTTTTCATAAAAGGTTTGCGGTCTATGTTTTTTCTGATTGCTTTTACAACTCTTTTTCAACTTTTCTTTATCTCTGGTGGAGATGTCTTGTTCGAGATGGGGTTTATTAAAATCACGAGTCATGGCATTGAGCAGGCGGGAATTATTTTTTGCCGCTTTGTGTTGATTATCTTTTTCTCAACTTTGCTTACCTTGACAACCATGCCATTAAGCTTGGCTACAGCAGTTGAGTCCTTGCTTGGACCCTTGAAAAGATTTAAGGTTCCTGTTCATGAAATCGGGCTCATGTTGTCTATGAGTTTACGTTTTGTACCAACCTTAATGGATGATACGATTCGAATTATGAACGCTCAAAAGGCGCGTGGTGTTGATTTTGGAGAAGGAAATATAATCCAAAAAGTTAAGGCTATGATTCCTATTTTGATTCCATTATTCGCTACGAGTTTGAAACGAGCAGATTCTCTTGCTACAGCCATGGAGGCTAGAGGGTATCAAGGTGGGAACGGACGCAGTCAGTACCGGCAGTTGAATTGGATGAATAAAGATAGTGTGGCTTTGCTCCTTGTATGTGTGTTGGGTGGCATTCTATTTTTGTTGAAATCCTAAAGTGAAGTATAGAATACTATAAGGTAGAGGTATGAACCGTTTTAAAAAATCAAAATATATTATTGTTCTATTTGTCGTTATACTAGTAGTTTCTATTTTTTTAGTAACGACAAGATCCAGTACAGTTGTGACAAAAGCTGGAGATGGCATTTCTCTGATAGACAGAATTGTGCAAAAACCATTTCAATGGTTAGAATCTACAAAGTCAGATTTAGGAAATTTGACGAGAGCTTACAATGAGAATGAAACTCTCAAAAAAGAATTCTATCAAATGGAAAAGGAAAAGAATGAAGCAGATCGCTTAAAAGAAGAAAATGAACAACTGCGTCAATTACTAGATATGAAGTCAAAATCAAATGCGACTAAGCTAATTGCTGCGGATGTTATCATGAGAACTCCGGCGACTTGGAAACAAGAGTTAACAGTTAATGTTGGTTCGCAACAAGGTGTATCAACTAGTATGCTTGTTGTTTCTGGTGGAGGATTGGTTGGAAGCGTTGAAAACGTAGAAGACAACTCAACTGTGGTCAATTTATTAACAAATGCTGAAAATACAGAGAAAATTTCTGTTAAAATTCAGCATGGATCTAGTAGTATTTATGGTATTATCGTTGGCTATGATAAGGAAAAAGAACTACTGAAAATTAGTCAGCTAAATAATAGTGGAGATATTAGTAAAGGTGATAAAGTGGTAACTGGAGGTTTGGGGAACTTCAATGTCACAGACATTCCTGTAGGAGAAGTCGTATCTGTGACCCCTACCAATGATTATCTGACAAGAGAAGTTATGGTTAAAATGCATGCTGATCCAATGAATCTTAAAGTCGTAGAGTTAGTGGGGAATCCATCATGAGACTTTTTAAGCAAATAGGGATGTTTTTGCTCTTACCCGTAATCATTTTAATAGATAGCCACTTAGGACAATTTGTAAATAGCTTTTTTCCACATCTTCAAATTGTAAGCCACTTTATCTTCATCTTCTTATTATTCGAGACAATAGAAGTATCAGAATATCTGTTTTTGGCCTATTGCTTGGTTCTAGGACTTATATACGATATCTATTTCTTCCATCTGATAGGGATAGCCAGTCTTCTTTTTGTGATTATTGGAGCAATCGTATATAAAAGCAACTCGGTTATTTTGTCGAATAGATGGACTCGATTGCTAGCAGTTTTAATGATGACTTTTATATTTGAATTTGGTAGCTTTATCCTAGCACATGTGGTAGGATTGACTGCAGAAAATCTACCTGTTTTTATAGTTTATAGTCTGGGTCCTACTATGATATTGAATTTTATATGGATGTTAGTTTTCCAATATATTTTTGAAAAAATATATCTATAAGAAAGAAACAAAACTGTAATAAAGGCGTAATATTTATTAGGCCTTTTTTTGATATACTAGTATTGTCTTTTTAAAGAAGGAGTATTTACACTATGAAGAAAAAAATTCTAGCATCACTCTTATTAAGTACAGTATTGGTTTCACAAGGAACTGTGCTTTCAAGTGTCCAAGCCAATACAACAAATGAAAAAATTGCTGCTCAAGATAGCAAAATTAGTGAATTGACAACACAACAAAAGGAAGCTCAAAAACAAGTTGATGAGATTCAAACTAAAGTAACAGCTATTCAAACAGAACAAGAAAAGTTGCAAGCTGAGAATGAAAAACTTCAAGAAGAGTCTAAAAAACTTGAAGGTGAAATCATAGAGCTTTCAAAAAACATCGTAGCTCGTAATGAATCGCTTGAAAACCAAGCTCGAAGTGCACAAACTAACGGAACTGCTACAAGCTACATTAATACAATTATTAACTCTAACTCAATTACAGAAGCTATTTCTCGTGTAGCAGCTATGAGTGAAATTGTCTCAGCAAACAATAAAATGTTGCAACAACAAAAAGAAGATAAAAAAGCTATCTCTGAAAAACAAGTTGCAAACAATAATGCAATCAACACAGTTATTGCCAATCAACAAACACTTGCTGATGACGCTCAAGCCTTGACAACAAAACAGGCAGAATTGAAAGCCGCTGAGTTGAATCTTGCAGCAGAAAAAGCTACCGCAGAAAGTGAAAAAGCTACTTTGTTAGAGCAAAAAGCAGCAGCTGAAGCAGAAGCTAAGGCAGCAGCAGAAGCAGAAGCAGCATACAAAGCGAAACAAACAAGTCAACAACAATCACTTGCAGCTTCGGCTAACACAACCTTTGCTGCACAAGTACAAGCAACTTCAAGTTCTTCATCATCAGATGATGAATCAAGCTACACACCTGCAGCAACTACTGTAAGTCAACGACCAACTTATAGTTCAAATGCTTCAAGTTACCCTGTAGGTCAATGTACATGGGGTGCTAAGACTTTGGCTCCATGGGCTGGTGATTATTGGGGTAATGGTGGTCAGTGGGCTACTAGTGCAGCAGCAGCAGGTTTCCGTACAGGTTCTACACCACAAGTTGGAGCAATTGCTTCATGGGATGATGGAGGATACGGACACGTAGCAGTTGTTACAGCAGTTGAATCATCAACTCGTATTCAAGTTTCTGAATGTAACTATGATGGTAGTGGAACTCAACCAATCGGAAATTATCGTGGATGGTTTAATCCGACAGCATCAAGAGGTACTGTAAGATACATTTATCCAAACTAATATACTGATTATTACTAAAATTAGGGTGAGATTTTATTAATCTCACCCTTTGTATAGTGCTGAAAAATAAATTTCATTATATAATTACTTGAACTTATTCTCTATTTTTATAATTTTTTAGTTAAAGTAAAATGAAACTTAGGGATTTAGTACGAGTGTAGCATGTTGATAAAAAAATGGTTTCTAAGGGAGTCGGTGTTGGAGTTATGTTTACGTATAAAATAAATGTTGATGTCAAAGAGTGGGATTTGTTTTTAGAAAATCATCCTCAAGGAAATTTGTTGCAGAGTAGTGATTGGGCCAAGATTAAGGATACTTGGGGGAATGAGAGAGTTGGATTTTATAAAGAGAATCAATTGGTTGGAGTAGCGAACATCTTAATTCAGCCTCTTCCATTAGGATTTTCCATGTTCTATATTCCAAGAGGCCCAGTTATTAATTATGAAGATAAAGAACTTCTGAAATTTGTGATTTTAACATTGAAAAAAATTGCTAAAAAAAGCAATGCAATAATGGTTAAATTTGATCCAAGTTTATTTATCAGTAGAGGTCTTATTGGGCAAGAAACTGTCCAAAATTCTAGGACTTTAGAAATTATTGAAGAACTGAAAAAAAATAAAGTTTATTGGACAGGCTTAACAAAGGATATGGCAGAAAATATACAACCACGTTTTCAAGCTAATATTCATAAAGAGAACTTCTCGTTGGATCAACTATCCAAGTCCACTAGACAGGCAATCCGAACTGCAAGGAATAAAGGATTGGAAGTGAAATTCGGTGGAATTGATTTATTAGATGAATTTTCATTTTTAATGAAGAAAACAGAGTCTCGTAAGAATATCAGTTTACGAGGCAAAGATTATTATCAAAAGTTACTGACTACTTATCCTAATCACTCTTTTATCACACTGAGCTACTTAGATTTACCTAATAGACTGAAAGAAGTTGAGCAGCAACTCGAAAAGAATCTTAAAATAGCGCAGAAATTTACTGATAAAACGAAAGAAGGCAAAATAAAAGAGAATCAGCAAGAGAGAAAACGATTAGAGGAAGAAATTTCTTTTCTTAAGAGCCATATTGATAGAGGGTACAGTGTCGTTCCATTGTCTGGAACTTTAACCATCGAATTTGGGAAAACTTCTGAAAACTTATATGCTGGAATGAATGAGGAATTTAGACATTATCAACCTGCTATTCCTACATGGTTTGAGACAGCTCAACATTCATTTGAACGTGGGGCAGAGACTCATAATATGGGTGGAATTGAAAACAACTTAGAAGGCGGGTTATTTAATTTTAAATCTAAGTTTAATCCCACTATTGAGGAGTTTGCTGGTGAGTTTAACTATCCAACTAGTTCATTATATTTCTTGTTTAATCTAGCTTATAAGATTCGTAAGAAACTTCGAAGTAGATAGCATAAACACCCCTACATTAAATTTTAAAAAATTAGCTATTAGAACATCTCAGCAGTATATGTTGAGATGTTTTAAATTTAGAGCTTTTAAATGGTAATTTAATAAGGAGAAAATAACAAAATCACTTGAAATAAAGCTCCAATTATGATAAAATAAAACTTGTCGTGTGAACGATAATACTCATTCTTGATGAATTGTGAAACTGTTGCCTTTTGGTTGTTTTGCAAGTTGAAATCAAGAAGAGGAAAAAACAAAAAAGGAGAAATACTCATGGCAGTAATTTCAATGAAACAACTTCTTGAGGCTGGTGTACACTTTGGTCACCAAACTCGTCGCTGGAACCCTAAGATGGCTAAGTACATCTTCACTGAGCGTAACGGAATCCACGTTATCGACTTGCAACAAACTGTAAAATACGCTGACCAAGCATACGACTTTATGCGTGATGCAGCAGCTAACGATGCAGTTGTATTGTTTGTTGGTACTAAGAAACAAGCTGCTGACGCTGTTAAAGAAGAAGCAGAACGTTCAGGTCAATACTACATCAACCACCGTTGGTTGGGTGGTACCCTTACTAACTGGGGAACAATCCAAAAACGTATCGCTCGTTTGAAAGAAATCAAACGCATGGAAGAAGAAGGAATCTTCGACGTTCTTCCTAAGAAAGAAGTTGCACTTCTTAACAAACAACGCGCTCGTCTTGAAAAATTCTTGGGTGGTATCGAAGACATGCCTCGCATCCCAGATGTAATGTACGTAGTTGACCCACATAAAGAGCAAATCGCTGTTAAAGAAGCTAAAAAATTGGGTATCCCAGTTGTAGCGATGGTTGACACAAACACTGACCCAGATGATATCGATGTAATCATCCCAGCTAACGATGACGCTATCCGCGCGGTTAAGTTGATTACAGCTAAATTGGCAGACGCTATCATCGAAGGTCGCCAAGGTGAAGATGCTGTAGCAGCAGTTGAAGCAGAATTTGCAGCTTCAGAAGCTCAAGCAGACTCAATCGAAGAAATCGTTGAAGTTGTAGAAGGCGACAACGCTTAATTCAAATAAGTAATCATTACCTAGGAGGGCGGGGCTTAGCCCGGCTCTCCTATTTTTTAAAAATATAGGAGAATCAAAATGGCAGAAATTACAGCTAAACTTGTTAAAGAGTTGCGTGAAAAATCTGGTGCTGGTGTCATGGACGCTAAGAAAGCATTGGTCGAAGTTGAAGGTGATATCGAAAAAGCGATTGAATTGCTTCGCGAAAAAGGTATGGCTAAGGCAGCTAAAAAAGCTGACCGTGTTGCTGCTGAAGGTTTGACTGGTGTTTATGTGAACGGTAACGTTGCAGCAGTTGTTGAAGTAAATGCTGAAACTGACTTCGTTGCGAAAAACGCTCAATTTGTTGAGTTGGTAAACGCAACAGCTAAAGCAATCGCTGAAGGAAAACCAGCTAACAACGAAGAAGCTCTTGCTTTGACAATGCCTTCAGGTGAAACTCTGGAAGCAGCTTATGTGTCTGCAACAGCGACTATCGGAGAAAAAATCTCATTCCGTCGCTTTGCTTTGATTGAAAAAACAGATGCACAACACTTTGGAGCTTACCAACACAACGGTGGACGTATCGGTGTTATCTCTGTAATCGAAGGTGGAGATGAAGCACTTGCTAAACAAATCTCAATGCACATCGCTGCTATGAAACCAACAGTTCTTTCATACAAAGAATTGGATGAGCAATTTGTTAAAGATGAGTTGGCACAATTGAACCACGTTATCGACCAAGATAATGAAAGCCGTGCTATGGTTGGTAAACCAGCTCTTCCACACTTGGCATACGGATCTAAAGCTCAATTGACTGATGAAGTAATCGCTCAAGCTGAAGAAGCTATCAAAGCTGAATTGGCTGCAGAAGGTAAACCAGAAAAAATCTGGGATAAAATCATCCCAGGTAAAATGGATCGCTTCATGCTTGACAACACTAAAGTTGACCAAGCTTACACACTTCTTGCACAAGTTTACATCATGGATGACAGCAAGACAGTTGAAGCTTACCTTGAATCAGTTAACGCTTCAGTAGTTGAGTTCGCTCGCTTTGAAGTTGGTGAAGGTATCGAAAAAGCTGCAAACGACTTTGAAGCAGAAGTTGCAGCTACAATGGCAGCAGCCTTGAATAACTAATAATAAAAAGAGGAAGCAGATTTGCTTCCTCTTTCTTATAGAAAAAATTACAAAGCCCTTGTTAAAGGGCTTTGTGTATTTAGGAGACTAGACTTCGAACTCATAGAGCGCTGTAGATAGGTAACGTTCTCCGTTATCTGGTGCAAGCGCAAGGACTTTTTTACCTGCCCCTAGTTTTTTAGCAACTTCGATTGCTGCATAGATAGCTGCGGCAGAAGAAATACCTACCAAGAAGCCTTCTTTTCCACCAATTTCGCGACCAAGTGCAAGAGCATTGTCTGATGTCACGCGAACGATACCATCATAAGCTTCTGTATCAAGTGTTTCTGGGATGAATCCTGCAGAGATACCTTGAATTTTGTGAGGTCCTGGTTTTTCACCTGATAAGATTGCTGACTCGTCTGCCTCAACTGCAAATACTTGAATGCCTGAATTAGCCGATTTAAGAGCGTGAGAGACACCAGAAATAGTTCCTCCAGTACCAACACCAGCAACAAAGGCATCTAAACCATCAGCTCCGAAATCAGCTAGAATTTCAGCTCCTGTTGTTCTTTCGTGAACTTCTGGGTTAGCTTGGTTATTAAACTGTAATGGTAGGAAACCATCGCGTTCAGCAGCAATTTCTTGCGCTTTTGCAATCGCACCTTTCATTCCTTCGCTACCGGGAGTGAGGACTAGTTCAGCACCATAAGCTTGGATGATCTTGCGGCGTTCAACACTCATTGTTTCAGGCATAACAATGACAACTTTATAACCTTTAGCGGCACCAACCCATGAAAGACCGATACCAGTGTTCCCACTTGTTGCTTCTACAATTGTAGAGCCTGGTTTCAGTTTACCCTCTTGTTCTGCTTTTTCAATCATACTAAGAGCAATGCGGTCTTTAACGGATGAACCTGGGTTAAAAGCTTCTAGTTTTACGTAAACGTCTGCTGCACCTTCTGGTACAATGTTATTCAATTTAACAATCGGTGTTTTTCCGATAAGTTCTGTGATATTGTTATAAATAGCCATGTTAGCACCTCTTTATATAAGATGTTTCTAGTATAACGCTATCTTAAACTTTTGTAAAATATAGAAATCCTATCGAAGCGATAGGATTTTTTTATAACAATCTGAAAAATAGTCAGTGTAAATCTAAAAATTGAGGGAAGATATTTAAAAGTGCTTTACACAAGGTTTACAGGGACTTCAACTTCTCGTAAGCCCTGATCTGTTAGGATAACTTTCCCATTAAAAAATTCTATAAGGGCAGCTCTGGTATCCTCTTTATCTTCTTTATCGACAAAGATAATTGTGTCAACTTGATCTGTGAAGTTGGTTTCGAGTTCCATAAGATTATGTTCTTTAAGAAAATTCCCATACTCTTGATATTGAGCATAGCTCATTTGAATTTGAATCCCTGTTTGTTCTTTAATTTCAACAATTCCAATTTCTTTGACAGCAAAGGCAACACTACCTGCATAAGCGCGAATAAGACCTCCTGCTCCCAATTTGATACCACCAAAATATCTGGTAACAACTACACAAACATTGGTCAAATTGTGATTTTCTAGAACTCCTAGCATAGGTACACCAGCAGTTCCACTTGGCTCCCCATCATCACTGGTTCGCTTGATTTCACTGCGCTCACCGATAATAAAAGCAGAGCAGTTGTGGGTAGCCTTATAGTGTTCTTTTTTGATAGCAGTGATAAAGGCACGAGCTTCTTCTTCACTACAGACACGTTTTACATGACAAATAAATCGTGATTTTTTGATTTCTTCTTGGACTTGTCCGTCCTCTTTTATCGTTCTAAATTCCATATTTTTATTGTACTAAAAAATAGTCTAAAGTTCTAGATTTTACGAATAAAGAAGTATGAAAATAAATCCAAACTATCTAGGCCGACTTTTTACAGAACAAGAATTAAGCCCTGAAGAACGACAACTGGCGGAGAAGCTGCCAAGTATGAGAAAAGAGAAGGGGAAACTCTTCTGTCAACGATGTGATAGTATGATTCAAGATGAATGGTCTCTACCTATTAATGCTCATTACTGCCGAGAATGTTTGTTGATGAAGCGAGTTAGGAGTGATCAGGCCTTATATTATTTCCCTCAAGAAGATTTTCCTAAACAAGATGTTCTTAAATGGAAGGGACAATTGACTCCATTTCAAGAGAAAGTATCAGAAGGATTACTTCAGGCAGTAGAGAACCAGCAACCGACTTTAGTTCATGCAGTGACTGGCGCTGGGAAGACAGAGATGATTTATAAAGTTGTTGCGAAAGTTATTAATGATGGTGGCGCAGTTTGTCTAGCAAGTCCACGGATAGATGTTTGTTTGGAATTGTATAAGCGATTGCAGAATGACTTTGCTTGTGAAATAGCTTTACTGCATGGTGAGTCTGAACCATACTTTCGGACACCACTAGTTGTTGCAACAACTCATCAATTATTAAAGTTTTATCACGCTTTTGATTTACTAATAGTAGATGAAGTAGATGCATTCCCCTATGTTGACAACAAGATGCTTTACAAAGCTGTAAAGAATTGTGTAAAGGAAAACGGACTAAGAATTTTTCTCACTGCAACTTCTACAGATGAGTTGGATAAGAAGGTTCGCTTAGGGGAGCTAAAACGACTAAGCCTGCCAAGGCGGTTCCATGGAAATCCTTTAATTATTCCCAAACCGGTTTGGCTATCTGATCTGGATAAATGTTTGGATAAGTTTCGCCTACCACCAAAGCTAAAAAGATATGTTGAAAACCAGAGAAGAACTGGCTACCCCTTACTAATATTTGCATCAGAAATTACAAAGGGAGAGAAGTTGAAGGAAATCTTACAAGAGAAATTTCCAAATGAGAAAATTGGTTTCGTATCCTCAGTTACTGAAGATAGATTAGAGCAAGTTCAAGCTTTTAGGGATAGGGAATTGACCATATTGATAAGCACAACAATATTGGAGCGCGGAGTTACCTTCCCTTGTGTTGATGTCTGTGTCGTAGAAGCAAACCATCGTATTTTTACAAAATCAAGCCTCATTCAAATTGGAGGACGTGTAGGTCGTAGCATGGATAGACCTACAGGAGATCTAATTTTCTTTCATAATGGATTAGATCGTTCGATTAAGAATGCTATAAAGGAAATTAAACTGATGAACAAGGAGGCAGGCCTATGATTTGTTTACTATGTGCCCAACATTTGAAGAAAAATCTAACCTTTGGAGAGCTTCTTTTTTTGAAAAAGGAGGAGGGCTCACTTTGTTTAGCTTGTTACTCAAGTTTTGAAATGATTGGGGAAGAACATTGCACAAATTGTCATAAAAAAGGAGTGTCAAGTTCGTGTCAAGATTGTCAACTTTGGTGTAAAGAAGGGGTTGAAGTAAGTCATGAAGCGATTTTTAGTTATAATCAAGCCATGAAAGACTTCTTTAATCGTTACAAATTTGATGGCGATTATATTCTCCGAAAAGTTTTTGCTATGATTTTAAATGAGAATTTAAAAAAATACAAGGATTATCATTTTATTTTAATACCGTTAAGCCCTGAGAGGTATGCAAAAAGAGGTTTTAATCAGGTTGCAGGCCTAATAGAAGCGGCAGGATTTTCCCATCTGGATGTATTAGGGAAAAGAGAAGAAAAAGCAAGTTCTTCTAAAAATCGTTCAGAGCGGTTGGCCACGGAACTTCCGTTTTTTATTAAAGAAGACAGTAGGATTCCAAAGAAGATTCTATTGATTGATGATATTTATACGACAGGAGCGACTGTTAACCGTGTCAAGAGTATGCTAGAGAATGCAGGAGCAGAAGAGGTTAAAACATTTTCCCTCGTAAGATGAGGAAAAAGATTGCAAAAAGATTATGAAAGCGTTATAATAAATATAGAAAAACAAATATGTTTAGAAAGAAGGTACTTATATGATTAAATATAGTATCCGTGGTGAAAACCTAGAAGTAACTGAAGCAATTCGTGATTATGTAGTTTCTAAACTCGAAAAGATCGAAAAATACTTCCAAGCAGATCAAGAATTAGATGCGCGTGTAAATTTGAAAGTGTATCGTGAAAAGACTGCTAAGGTAGAAGTAACAATTCCACTTGGATCTATTACTCTTCGTGCAGAAGACGTTTCTCAAGATATGTATGGATCTATTGATTTGGTGACAGATAAGATTGAACGCCAAATCCGTAAAAATAAAACTAAAATTGAACGTAAAAACAGAAATAAAGTTTCTACTAGCCAACTATTTACAGATACCTTGGTAGAAGAGACAGATGCTGCTCAACCTAAAGTTGTTCGTTCAAAACAAATTGATTTAAAACCAATGGATCTTGAAGAAGCACTTCTTCAGATGGACTTATTGGGTCATGATTTCTTCATTTACATCGATGTTGAAGATGAAACTACAAATGTTATTTATCGACGCGAAGATGGAGATATTGGTCTTCTTGAAGTGAAAGAATCATAATACTTAATATGCTTAGACTAAAAAGGTGGTTTACACTAGTGTAAACCACCTTTTGTGTTCCTACATGCTACATTTGAGCACAAGTGCTATTCCTTCTTTAAAGGTCGCTTTTTCAGTGCAAATATGGTATAATATTGCGCAAGAGGTTTGTAATGAAAAAAAATGAAATGAATCCCTTTTTTATATACTTATTTGTTGGGATTTCCTTTATAATCATGACTGTATTGGTTATTTTTCTTCAAAATAACCTAGTCACAATAGCATGCTTATTTTTCTTAATGGTGGCATTTCTTCTGCTATTTTATTTTCAGAAGAAATCTTATCAAAAAACAGAAATTGAACAAATCCAGTACGTAAACCATCAGGCGGAAGATAGTTTAAGTTCACTCTTAGAACAGATGCCTGTTGGAGTTGTCAAGCTAAACATGGAAAGCAGTGAGATTGAGTGGTTCAATCCCTACGCAGAGTTAATGTTGACAACGGAAGATGGAGAAATTGACCTTCCTCAACTTCAAGAAATTATAAAAACATCCATATCTTCGCCTGGAATTTATGCAAATGTGGGGGAAAAACGTTATGCGGTGCATCTAGATAGAAATTCTGGCGTGCTCTACTTTTTTGACGTTTCTGGAGAGTACGAAGCCACAGTAGAATTGGTTACAAGTCGCCCTGTTATTGGTATTATTTCGGTAGATAATTATGATGATTTAGAGAACGAAACATCTGAATCAGACATCAGTCATATTAATAGTTTTGTCGCAAATTTTGTATCAGAATTTACTGGAAAGTATCAGATGTTTTCTCGTAGAGTGACCATGGATCGTTTTTACTTATTTACCGACTATACGGTATTAGAGCAATTGATGCAGGATAAATTTTCTGTAATTGATACCTTCCGTGAAGAAGCTAAGCAGCGAGATTTAGCCTTAACCATGAGTATGGGCTTGTCATATGGTGATGGCGATCATGAGGGTATTGGTAAAGTTGCTTTATCAAATCTCAACCTTGCAGAAGTTCGAGGTGGAGACCAGGTCGTTGTAAAAGAAAATGATGAGACGAAAAATCCAATTTATTTTGGTGGTGGCTCTGCAGCTTCTATTAAGCGAACAAGAACACGTACAAGAGCAATGATGACGGCAATCTCTGAAAAGTTGAGAAGTGTTGACCGTGTCTTCGTAGTTGGTCATAAAAACTTAGACATGGATGCTTTAGGCTCTGCTGTTGGTATGCAATTGTTCTCGAGTAACGTCTTGGATGAAAGTTATGTGGTCTATGATGCAGAACAAATGTCTCCGGACATTCATCGTGCCATTCAATTTTTAGAGAATGAGGGAGTAACAAAACTCATCCCTCTAACTCAAGCTATGGGAATGGTCACTAATCGTTCCTTGCTAGTGATGGTGGACCACTCTAAGACAGCTTTAACCTTGTCAAAAGAGTTTTATGATTTGTTTACACAAACCATCATTATTGACCACCATAGACGAGATCAGGATTTCCCGGAAAATGCTGTTATCACCTATATTGAGAGTGGAGCAAGTAGCGCGAGCGAGCTTGTAACAGAGTTAATTCAATTCCAAAACTCTAAGAAAGCACGCTTAAGTCGTATCCAAGCTAGTGTTCTTATGGGCGGTATGATGCTGGATACTAAGAATTTCACTTCTCGTGTAACTAGCCGAACCTTTGACGTGGCAAGTTATCTAAGAACACGTGGTAGTGATAGTATTGTAATTCAAGAACTTGCGGCGACTGACTTTGAAGAGTATCGATTGGTTAATGAGCTAATCTTGCAAGGACAGGCCGTACAACCTTCTATTCTTGTAGCTCAGGCCAAGGATGATAAGGAGTATGATATTGTAGTGATTAGTAAAGCGGCTGATACTATGTTAGCTATGTCAGGTATTGAAGCTAGCTTTGTCATTGCTAAAAACAGCCAAGGGGATATTTCCATTTCTGCACGAAGTCGAAGTAAGATCAATGTGCAACGGATTATGGAAGAGTTGGGAGGTGGAGGCCACTTCAACCTGGCAGCTGCCCGACTGACAGATATGACTCTGCAAGAAGCAGGTGATAAACTAAAAACCGTTATTTCTAATGAAATTAGAGAAAAGGAGACAGAAGAATGAAAGTAATCTTTTTAGCAGATGTAAAAGGCAAAGGAAAAAAAGGCGAAATCAAGGAAGTGCCAACAGGTTATGCACAAAACTTTTTGATTAAGAAAAACCTTGCTAAAGAAGCGACTTCACAAGCAATTGGTGAGTTGCGCGGGAAGCAAAAATCTGAAGAAAAAGCACATGCTCAACTTCTTGCAGAAGCACAAGAAATTAAGGCGAAACTTGAAGCAGAAGAAACAATTGTTGAGTTTGTTGAAAAAGTTGGTCCAGATGGAAGAACTTTTGGTTCAATTACTAGCAAGAAAATTGCGGAAGAGCTCCAAAAACAATTTGGAATTAAAATTGATAAACGTCATATTCAAGTTCAATCTCCAATTCGAGCAGTTGGTTTGATTGATGTACCTGTAAAAATTTATCAGGATGTAACTAGCGTCATCAATCTTCGTGTAAAAGAAGGCTAAGCTAGATTTGAGTAATGATTTTGTAAAAGGAAGGAAAGTCTGATGGCAGAAGTAGAGGAACTACGAGTTCAGCCCCAGGATATTTTGGCAGAACAATCGGTATTGGGAGCTATATTTATCGATGAGAGTAAACTCGTATTTGTTCGAGAATATATTGACTCTCGAGACTTCTTTAAGTATGCTCACCGTTTGATTTTTCAGGCCATGGTTGATTTGTCAGATCGAGGCGAAGCCATTGATGCAACGACTGTTCGTACGATATTAGATGATCAAGGTGATTTGCAAAATATTGGTGGCTTGTCCTACCTTGTTGAGATTATCAACTCTGTACCAACCTCTGCAAACGCTGAATACTATGCAAAAATTGTAGCAGAGAAAGCCACGCTTCGTCGTTTGATTGCTAAGTTGACAGAGTCTGTCAATCAAGCATATGAGGCTTCTAGTCCTGTAGATGAAATCATTGCACGAGCAGAAAAAGGTTTGATCGATGTCAGTGAGAATGCAAATCGTAGTGGTTTTAGAAATATTCGAGACATCCTAAATCTTAACTTTGGAAATTTAGAAGTTCGTTCACAACAAACTTCTGATATTACAGGGATTGCTACTGGTTATCAAGATTTGGATCATATGACAACTGGGTTGCACGAGGAGGAGTTAATCATTCTTGCTGCTCGTCCTGCGGTTGGTAAGACTGCTTTTGCCTTGAATATTGCTCAAAATATTGGAACCAAGCTAGACAAGACCGTTGCAATTTTCTCTCTCGAGATGGGTGCAGAGAGTCTGGTCGACCG
The DNA here is from genome assembly GCF_024295385.1 of Streptococcus sp. CF4-3. Lineage (NCBI taxonomy): Bacteria > Bacillati > Bacillota > Bacilli > Lactobacillales > Streptococcaceae > Streptococcus > Streptococcus sp. CF4-3. The sequence goes on from NZ_JANCPN010000007.1 coordinate 24,826, forward strand.
TATGTTGGCAGCCGAAGGACTAGTAGAGTCTCACTCTATCCGTACAGGGCAATTGACTGAGGAAGAGTGGCGCAAATATACGATTGCTCAAGGTAATCTTGCAAAAGCAAGTATCTATATTGACGATACCCCTGGAATTCGAATTACGGAGATTCGTTCACGCGCCAGAAAATTGTCTCAGGAAACAGGCAATCTTGGATTGATCTTGATTGACTACCTGCAGTTAATTACAGGGACTGGTCGTGAGAACCGTCAACAAGAGGTTTCAGAGATTTCACGTCAGTTGAAAATTCTGGCTAAGGAACTGAAGGTGCCTGTTATCGCGCTAAGTCAGCTGTCACGTAGTGTTGAACAACGTCAAGATAAAAGACCGGTGCTATCAGATATTCGTGAGTCTGGATCTATCGAGCAGGATGCGGATATCGTAGCCTTTCTCTATCGAGATGACTATTATGAACGTGGTGGCGAAGAAGAGGAAGGTCTTCCGAATAACAAGGTAGAAGTTATTATTGAGAAGAACCGTAGCGGTGCGCGTGGAACAGTAGAATTGATTTTTCAAAAAGAGTATAACAAGTTTTCAAGTATTTCGAAGAGAGAGGAACAAAGATGACAGATGCATTTACAGATGTAGCCAAGATGAAAAAAATCAAAGAAGAAATCAAGGCGCATGAAGGACAAGTCGTGGAAATGACTTTAGAAAACGGTCGTAAACGCCAAAAGAATCGCTTGGGAAGACTTATTGAAGTTTATCCATCGCTCTTTATCGTTGAATTTGGGGATGTAGAAGGAGACAAACAGGCCAACGTCTACGTTGAATCCTTCACCTATTCTGATATTTTAACGGAAAAGAATTTGATTCACTATTTGGATTAAGGTTGAAAGTGGGAGTTTTCTCACTTTTTTCTTTTTCTTTCGAATGATATAAATGAGGTCAACCTCAAAAATTTATCTATTCGAAGGAGAATGAATGACATATAGTAAAAAGGGAACTTTTCTTAAGAGAACGACAGTGGGTACAGCTTCCCTACTGTTAGCAGGTACTTTTTTGTTTGGTGGAGGAGCTGTTCATGCCAATCAGGCAAACAATGGCTCACTGGCACGTGGAGATGATTATCCTTATTATTATAAAAATGGAAGTCAAGAAATCGATAAATGGCGTCTATACTCCAGACAGTGTACCTCTTTCGCTGCCTTTCGTTTAAGTAGTGTTAATGGATTTGAACTACCAGCTGCTTATGGGCATGCGAAGGAATGGGGATACCGTGCTCAAAAAGAAGGATATCGTGTAGATCAGAGACCAGCGATTGGAGCTATTGCTTGGAGTACGAGGGGAACACATGGCCACGTAGCTTGGGTTTCTAACGTGATTGGAGACATGGTTGAAATCGAGGAGTACAATTACGATTATACAGAAACGTATTATCGTAGGATAGTAAAAGCAAGTTCTATGACTGGTTTCATTCATTTTAAAGATGTGGGGAATGCTAGTGTAGGGGATCATCAATCTGTACTATCTTCTAGTGGAACTCATTACTTTACAGAAAAAGTAGCTATTATGAATCAGCCATCATTGACATCTACTATTATTGATTACTACGAACCTGGAATGAGTGTTCATTATGATCAAACTCTTGAAAAGGATGGCTATAGATGGATTAGTTATATTTCAAGAAGTGGGAACAGACGTTATATCCCCTTAATTAAAACGGTAACCTCGAAGAATGGATGGGAAAAACAGGGAACAGTCTGGTACTACTATGAAAATGGCAAAGTCGCACTTGGATGGAAAAAGATAAACGGCAGTTGGTACTATTTCCAAACTAATGGTTCAATGAGAACAGGTTGGCTAAAAGACGGTTCCAAGTGGTACTACTTGAAATCATCTGGAGAAATGCAGACAGGATGGTTGAAGGATAAGGGCATTTGGTATTATCTCGAAAGCTCGGGTGCTATGAAAGCTAGTCAGTGGTTCCAGGTTTCAGGGAAATATTATTACGTGAACGCATCTGGAGAATTGGCAGTAGATACGACTATCGATGGTTTCCAAGTTGATAGCAATGGTGCGCGAGTTGAAAAAAATCCCAATAAGCCTTGACCGATAATCTAACTCTTAGCAATGGTATTTTTCCCTGCTTTCCTTTATAATGGGTGTATGGACAAGAAAAAATTATTATTGATTGATGGATCTTCAGTTGCTTTCCGGGCATTTTTTGCACTTTACCAGCAACTGGATCGTTTTAAAAATGACAATGGACTACATACCAATGCAATCTACGGATTTCATCTGATGCTAAATCACCTACTGGAGCGTGTCCAACCGAGTCATATTTTGGTTGCTTTTGATGCGGGGAAAACGACTTTCCGTACAGAGATGTATGCAGATTATAAGGGTGGTCGTGCGAAGACTCCAGATGAGTTTCGTGAGCAATTTCCCTTCATTCGTGAGTTGCTAGACCATCTTGGGATTCGCCATTATGAGTTGACTCAGTATGAGGCGGATGATATCATTGGAACTCTTGGTCGCTTGGCTGAAAAGGAATCTTTTGATGTAACAATCGTTAGCGGGGACAAGGACTTGATTCAGCTGACGGATGAACGTACGGTGGTCGAGATTTCCAAGAAAGGTGTGGCTGAGTTTGAGGCCTTTACACCAGAATACCTCATGGAAAAGATGGGACTCACACCAGCTCAGTTTATAGACCTCAAGGCCCTGATGGGGGATAAGTCTGATAATATCCCTGGGGTGACCAAGATTGGTGAAAAGACTGGGATCAAGCTCTTGTTAGAATATGGCTCGCTGGAAGGTATTTATGAAAATATCGATGGCATGAAGGCTTCCAAGATGAAGGAAAATCTTGTCAATGACAAGGAACAAGCCTTTCTGTCTAAAACACTAGCGACCATCGACACGAAAGCGCCAATTGAGATAGGTCTAGATGATTTGGTCTATAGTGGACCAAATGTGGAAAACCTTGGGAAGTTCTACGATGAGATGGGCTTTAAGCAGCTCAAACAAGCCTTGAATGCTTCTCAGGCGAATCAAGCTGAGACTTTGAATTTCACCATGGTGGACAAAGTGACTGAAGATATGCTGAGTGCCGACTCTATCTTCCACTTTGAACTTTTTGGTGAAAACTACCATACAGATGAATTGATTGGTTTTGCTTGGTCATGCGGAGACAAACTCTATGCTACAGATAAGCTGGAACTTCTGCAGGATTCGATTCTTAAGGAATTTCTAGAAAAAACACCTCTGAAAGTATATGACTGTAAGAAAGCTAAAGTTCTCTTAAATCGCTTTGGTTTGGACTTGCAGGCTCCTGCTTTTGACAGTCGCTTGGCCAAATACCTTCTCTCTACTGTAGAGAATAATGAAATTTCAACCATTGCTAGTCTTTATGGTCAAACTTACCTAGTCGATGATGAAACCTTCTATGGTAAGGGTGTCAAGAAAGCTATCCCTGAGAGAGAAACCTTCTTGGAGCACTTGGCTCGTAAGGTTGCTGTATTAGTTGAGACAGAGCCTGTTTTACTTGAAAAATTAAGTGAAAACGGACAATTGGACCTCCTCTATGATATGGAGCAACCTCTGGCTTTTGTCCTTGCTAAGATGGAAATCGCTGGAATCAAGGTCAAAAAAGAAACCTTGCTTGAGATGCAAGCTGAAAATGAGCTTGTCATTGAAAAGCTAACTCAAGAGATTTATGAATTGGCTGGTGAGGAGTTTAACATCAACTCGCCTAAGCAGTTGGGCGAACTACTTTTTGAAAAGCTAGGTCTCCCTATAGAATACACCAAGAAAACCAAGACAGGTTATTCAACAGCAGTGGATGTGTTAGAGCGCCTAGCTCCTATTGCCCCAATCGTCAAGAAAATTTTAGATTATCGTCAAATTGCTAAGATTCAATCGACTTATGTGATTGGTTTACAGGATTGGATTTTAGCGGATGGCAAGATTCACACGCGCTATGTGCAGGATTTGACTCAGACAGGGCGTCTGTCTAGTGTGGATCCAAACTTGCAAAATATTCCTGTTCGCTTGGAACAAGGCCGCCTCATTCGTAAGGCTTTCGTGCCAGAGTGGGAGGATAGTGTCCTTCTCAGCTCGGACTATTCACAGATTGAGTTGCGAGTTTTGGCACATATCTCTAAAGATGAGCACTTAATCAAGGCCTTCCAAGAAGGAGCTGATATCCATACCTCGACAGCCATGCGTGTCTTTGGAATTGAACGTCCTGAGGATGTGACTCCAAACGACCGTCGCAATGCCAAGGCTGTCAACTTTGGAGTGGTTTACGGAATTTCAGACTTTGGTTTATCCAATAACCTAGGTATCAGCCGTAAAGAGGCTAAGGCATACATCGACACTTACTTTGAACGCTTCCCAGGTATTAAAAACTACATGGATGAAGTGGTTCGTGAGGCGCGTGATAAGGGTTATGTGGAGACTCTCTTCAAACGTCGTCGTGAGTTACCAGATATCAATTCGCGTAACTTTAACATTCGTGGTTTTGCAGAGCGTACAGCTATCAACTCACCTATTCAAGGATCGGCTGCAGATATTCTCAAAATTGCCATGATTCAGCTAGATAAAGCCTTGGTAGCAGGTCGTTATCAAACTAAGATGCTGTTACAAGTACACGATGAAATTGTTCTTGAAGTGCCTAAGTCAGAATTGGCATCTATTAAAAAACTTGTCAAACAAACCATGGAAGAAGCCATTCAACTCAGTGTGCCCCTGATTGCTGATGAAAATGAAGGCGTGACTTGGTATGAGGCTAAGTAGAGATAGCCTATCAGACAAAAAAGAAATCCCCTTGAACATTATGGTTCAAAGGGGATTTTTCTTTCAGGAAAAGACAAAAGTGATACTATCTAGCTAATAGTAGGATTTATTTGATTTGTTTCTTTTGTTCTTTTTTTGCAAGGATTGGTAGAATAACACCTAAACCAATCAGAATAATTGGGGTCAAGATGTTTGTAAGAAGAGAGAATTGCCAAGCAGTTGGATTCTCAGCATAGCTAATTTTTGGAACCATACCTAGGATACAAGCAAAGGCAGTGAAGAGGAAGCACCAAGTACCGATTACAAAGCCAAGCTTAGGATTGTTCACAAACTTGTATTCGGCATTTTTGTATGTTTTCCAAGCGCGATTAAGCATCATGTAGGCAAGGAATACCCAGAGATAACGCATTGGCATTACGATAGAATTGAGGTTGGTCATCCATTTTACAAGTCCATCAATTTCTTGGATACCAAAAATTGGAAGGATGATGATAAGGCTAACGAGGACACCTGTAAGGAGGTAACCGTTAATGAGGACACCTTTTTCAGTACGTTTACGAAGCCAGCTTGGGATGTAGTTTTCGTCAGCATTATTGAGTAGGATTTGTAATGGTGCGTCAATAGAAAAGGCAAGCGCAGCAATTTGTCCGACCATATTTGTAAGAGCGTAAATCACAACGAAAAGATTTCCAACTCCCCAAGAATTTCCTAACATTTGGAAGGCTTGATAAGCACCATTACGCATGAGGTCTTCAGGGATGTTATTACCATCAAATAGCATTCCCATGGCAACTGAACCAAGGATAGCAGAGAGTCCTACCATGATGGCCATGACAATCATACCTTTTGGAAATTCTTTTGCAGGATTGCGAGTTTGATTCACATAAGGGGAAATTTTTTCACAACCACCAACGGCAAAGACCAGTAGTGAGATGGTTGTAAAATAAGAAAAATCAAAGTTTGGAATGTAGGTACTCAGTTGATCCATATGTGGTGTCGCAAACTGGATGTCTGGCTTAATGAAAGGCAGACCGACAGCCAAAAGCACAAAGAGTATAGACATAATCAACATGGCACTTCCTGCCAAGCTACCGATGACTTTCAGTGTTGTCAATCCTTTTGTAGAAAGATAGAGGAAAAGTCCAAAGATTAGCAAGCAGAGAATAACAATCCAGTGGATATCGATTTGTTTTAGAAATTGTCCGTTACCCTGCAAGGCCCATCCAAGCGGAATCAGGATTCCTTGAGGTTTTTGTGCGAGATAAGGGATGTGCACAACCCAGTAGGTCCAAGCGGCAAAGTAGGCGAGGCGTTTGGTTGATGTTTTTTCAACCCAGTCGCTAACACCGCTTCCGCTTTCCTTGAAGGTAGAACCTAGTTGTCCGACGATGAGTGAATATGGGATAAAGTAGAGTGCGAGGATTAAAACCCAAGATACGACTACTGAAATTCCCTGTTGAGAGTAGTTGTTGACGACGTTTCCTAGCCCCCAAACCATGTTGAAAGCAATCAGAGAAACCATCAGCCAATTAAGTTGGTGTTGATCTTTTTTCATAATGTCTCCTTTTCTGATAATTTCAGTATATCATGATTTTTTGAAAGCGCCTAACAAAATTTGAAATTTACTATAAAAAAAGTAAAAGCTAGCTAACAGATAGGCACTAGGATTGCTTAGTTGAAAAAACTTATCCACAACTTGTGGATAAGTTGACACCATCCTATCAAAAATATTTTTATAGCTATCGTTTGTAAAGGGGACAAGAAATTTAGGAATTATAAGAGAGGAGAACCTGGGGTAAAGCCTGATTGGACAAGGATTCTAACAGCATTTCTATTGTAAATCCTATGAACTTGGATTGGAAAGACATTTTGGAAAAACTTGAAAATCTTTTCCGAAAAAAAGTTGAAGGTTATTCACAGTCTGTGGATAACTTTATATGGATAAGAAGACCCCTTTGTCATGCACAAAGGGGTCAGGTTATTAATGCTTTGGCAACCAGCTGAGGGTAAAGTCAAGAGTCTTAGCATTGAGCAATTCCTGATGGCTGATGCTTTGTTTTTCTTTCCCGTCCAGTCGACAGTCTTGTACAAAGTGGAAGTGTTCATAATTTTGCTGAGTACGAACATCCAACCACTGATTTTTTTCTGTCAGATAGACACGAAGGTGATTAAAGAGAGGAATTCCAAGATCATAGCTTGCTTTCCCTGGGCAAGTCGGGTAAAGTCCGAGAGCAGACCATATATACCAAGCCGATAGACTACCATTATCCTCATCGCCTGGATAAGCATCCCAGCTAGCTCGGAAGGCTTTTTGACGGAGGGTCTTGATTAAGAGACTGGTATATTGGGGATAATTACTGTAGCGAAAGAGATAAGGGATGTGGAAGCTTGGTTGGTTGGAAATGGCTAGTTGACCAAATGGTGCTGTTGCCATTTCGCTCATCTCATGTATTTCATAACCATAGCCCGTCGTTTCAAAAAGTGGGAGGCTTTGACAAGCTTTCAAAAGATAGTTGCTAAAGGCTTTTTTTCCACCCATTAGTTGGCTAAGTCCAGAAATATCGTGTAAGACACCGAGACTGGCTTGAATAGCTGAACACTCAGCGTAGTCACGACCCCAACTATAGGGAGAAAAGTCAGGACGGAAGTTGCCATCTACATCACGCGCCCTCATGTAACCCGTCTCAGAGTCAAAGAGGTTTTGATAGTTTTTAGAATATTGAGCATAGGTTTGAGCTAGCTCTTCTTGACCTAATTTTTCTGCACAAGTAGAGATACAAAAATCGCTGTAGGCATAATCTAGCGTATGACTGACACTTTCGTGGTAGTCTGTGGATAAATAGCCCAGTTCTTGGTATTGGCTTAGGCCGTGTCGCCCGTTGATAGCTTTTGGATCTTCCTTAGTAGCAGTTTCAATCATGGCTTTGAGGAATTCTTCTTCAAACTCAGGTGCCATATTCTTGCAGGCACTATCTGCAAGAAGGCCATCAATCAAAGTCCCAGGCATCATCCCTCTTTCGTCAGGAGCCAGCCACTTAGGGAGATATCCAGTATCTCTATAGCTATTGAGGAAACCTTCAAGAAACTGACGATAGTGCTCTGGAATAATCAAGGCAAAGAGTGGGAATGAAGTGCGGAAGGTATCCCAAAAACCATTGTTGGTATAGAGTAGACCAGACTTGATCGTTCCTGAAGCAAGGTCTATATGAATAGTCTCGCCTTGCTCATTTACCTCATAGAAGGTTTGTGGGAAGAGAAAGAGTCTATAAAGACAGTGATCAAAAAATGTTCGGTCTACAGAGCCAGTTTCCACGACATCAAAACGGCCTAGAAGATCTTCCCAACTTGCTTTAGCCTCTGATTTCGTTTCTTTAAAGTCTTTTCTAGGCAGATTAAAGATGGCCTGTTCTTTAGAAATAAAAGAAGTAGCCAGTTGAACTAGAGCTTCTGCTCCAGCCAAGTCGATACGCCAGTCTTGCCCCACTTGATTGATAGATAAAATATCCGTAGAGAATGCGAGAGCAGTAAACATGACGAGGGGGCTTTTGTTGGTTTCGGTTAATCCGCTTTGACCAAGGTTGACAGTACGCTCATCTACTTGCTCTAATGATAAATCATCAGCTGCATGCAGATAGAGTGAGATCTTCTTGCCTTGTATCTGTCTTAGTTGAATAGAAGCCCCATAGCAAGTAGGTGTGAGTTGAGTTTCAATCTGGTAACGCTCAGAAAAAATTCTGAGATAATGGGGATTGAAAATAGCACGATCAAGGTTATAAGAAGACTGACGATGGAAGAGGGTGTCTCCACTGATTTCTCCTGTAACAGGAGTCAGTAGTAACCAAGAATAATCGCCAATCCAAGGACTAGGCTGGTGGGTTAGTCGAACACCCTGAAATATGGGAAGATGGGGATCAAAAAACCAAGACCCTTCCTGGTCACTAGTTTGCGGAACAAAGTAATTCATCCCAAAAGGCACTCCAGCGTAAGGTAGGGTATTTCCTCGAGAAAAGGCATGCTTGCTCGCGGTGCCAAAGCGGGTATCAATGATTTCAAGTATCGGTTCCATAGCGATTTCCTTCTGTAGTTTTCTACATTATATCAGAAAAAGGATACTTTTAGAAAATGACTTCTAAATATAACAATTTTGTAGAATAATGACTAACATTTGTGTATATATTTTCTGGACTAAAAGCTATATACTGAAAATGAAAATTTGTTTGAAAGAGGTAAAATAGTTTATGGTTTATTCTAAAGAAATCGTCAGAGAGTGGCTAGATGAGGTAGCGGAGAGTGCCAAGGAACATCCTGAATGGGTCGATGTTTTTGAGCGTTGCTATACAGACACTTTAGACAATACAGTTGAAATCTTAGAAGATGGCTCGACCTTTGTACTAACTGGGGATATCCCAGCTATGTGGCTTCGGGATTCAACTGCTCAGCTTAGACCATACCTTCATGTGGCAAAAAGAGACCCTCGTTTGCGCCAGACCATTGCTGGTTTGGTTAAACGCCAGATGACTTTGATTCTCAAGGATCCCTATGCCAACTCTTTCAATATTGAGGAGAACTGGAAGGGCCATCACGAGACAGACCATACAGACCTCAATGGCTGGATTTGGGAACGCAAGTATGAAGTAGATTCGCTTTGCTATCCCTTGCAATTGGCTTACCTTCTTTGGAAGGAAACTGGTGAGACTAGCCAGTTTGATGAGACTTTTGTTACAGCGACCAAGGAGATTCTTCATCTTTGGACGGTGGAGCAAGATCACAAGAACTCACCATACCGTTTCGTCCGTGATACCGATCGTAAGGAAGACACTTTGGTTAATGATGGTTTTGGACCTGATTTTGCCGTGACAGGGATGGCCTGGTCAGCCTTCCGTCCAAGCGATGACTGCTGTCAGTATAGCTACTTGATTCCATCCAATATGTTTGCAGTCGTTGTCTTAGGTTATGTCCAAGAAATCTTTGCTACATTGAGTCTAGCTGATAGTGAAAGCATCATTGCTGACGCTAAACGTCTGCAAGCTGAAATCCAAGAAGGGATCGAAAATTACGCCTACACGACTAACAGCAAGGGCGAGAAGATCTATGCCTTTGAAGTAGACGGTTTAGGAAATGCTAGCATCATGGACGACCCTAACGTACCAAGTTTGTTAGCTGCTCCATATCTTGGTTATTGTGATGTCAATGACGAAGTGTATCAAGCAACTCGTCGCACCATTCTCAGCCCTGAAAATCCATACTTCTACCAAGGAGAATACGCTAGCGGTCTCGGAAGCTCTCATACCTTCTATCGTTATATCTGGCCGATTGCCCTATCAATTCAAGGCTTAACAGCTACAGATAAAGCTGAGAAAAAATACTTGCTAGACCAACTAGTTGCCTGCGATGGCGGAACAGGTGTTATGCATGAAAGCTTCCACGTAGATGATCCGACTCTCTACTCTCGTGAATGGTTCTCATGGGCCAACATGATGTTCTGCGAATTGGTCTTGGATTACCTAGATATTCGCTAATACTCTTCGAAAATCAAATTCAAACCACGTCAGCTTCACCTTGCCGTATATATGTTACTGACTTCGTCAGTTCTATCTACAACCTCAAAGCAGTGCTTTGAGCAACCTGCGGCTAGCTTCCTAGTTTGCTCTTTGATTTTCATTGAGTATAAGGAGTACGTTTTCGCTCAACTGATTCTTGGAAAGAATCACAAATTTACATTTAAAACGTTAACAATAAAAATTTAAATTTAGAATGAGGTTTTACTTCATGGAAAATGTTGTTGTACATATCATCTCTCACAGTCACTGGGATCGTGAGTGGTATCTACCTTTTGAAAGTCACCGTATGCAATTGGTGGAACTTTTTGACAATCTTTTTGATCTTTTTGAAAATGATCCTGAGTTCAAGAGCTTCCACCTAGATGGACAAACCATTGTCCTCGATGACTATTTAGAAATTCGCCCTGAAAACCGTGACAAGGTGCAGCGTTATATCGACGAAGGCAAATTGAAGATTGGGCCTTTCTATATCTTGCAGGATGATTACTTGATTTCCAGTGAAGCTAACGTCCGCAATACCTTGATTGGACAAGCGGAATGTGCCAAATGGGGCAAATCTACTCAAATTGGTTATTTCCCAGATACTTTTGGAAATATGGGGCAGGCTCCTCAAATCCTTCAAAAATCAGGTATTCACGTAGCAGCCTTTGGTCGCGGTGTCAAGCCAATCGGATTTGACAATCAAGTCCTTGAAGATGAACAGTTTACCTCTCAATTTTCTGAGATGTACTGGCAAGGGGCTGATGGTAGCCGTGTGCTGGGTATTCTCTTTGCCAACTGGTACAGTAACGGGAACGAAATTCCAGTGGATAAAGATGAAGCTTTGGATTTCTGGAAACAAAAATTGGCAGACGTTCGTGACTATGCATCAACTAACCAATGGTTGATGATGAACGGTTGCGACCACCAACCAGTTCAACGGAACTTGAGCGAAGCCATTCGTGTGGCAAACGAACTCTTCCCTGACGTGACCTTTATTCATAGCTCATTTGACGAATATGTCCAAGCACTGGAAAGTGCCCTTCCTGAACAATTATCAACGGTCACAGGTGAGTTGACTAGCCAGGAAACGGATGGCTGGTACACCCTTGCCAATACCTCTTCTTCACGTGTTTATCTCAAACAAGCCTTCCAAGAAAATAGCAACTTGTTAGAGCAGGTCGTGGAACCATTAACCATTATCACTGGAGGCCACAACCACAAGGATCAATTGACCTATGCTTGGAAAGTACTTCTGCAAAATGCACCGCACGATAGTATCTGTGGTTGTAGTATTGACGAAGTTCACCGTGAAATGGAAACTCGTTTTGCAAAGGTTAATCAAGTCGGGAATTTTGTTAAGAGTAATCTTCTTAACGAGTGGAAACATAAAATAGCAACTCAGGAAGCGCAAAGCGACCACCTCTTTACCGTTGTCAACACAGCCTTACATGACAAGGTTGATACAGTTAGTGTTGTAGTGGATGTTGTGACTTGTGATTTTAAAGAATTGCATCCGACTGAAGGTTACAAGAAGATGGCAGCCGTGACCTTGCCAGATTACCATGTTGAAGATTTGGATGGCCATGTCCTTGAAGCCAAGATTGAAGACTTGGGAGCAAATTTTGGCTATACTTTGCCTAAGGATAAATTCCGCCAACCATATATTGCACGCCAAGTGCGCGTGACAATCCCAGTCCACCTTGCTCCGCTTTCTTGGGCAAGCTTCCAATTGGTCGAAGGTCAAGTAAATCACCGTGATGGTATTTACCAAAATGGAGTAATTGATACACCATTCGTAACAGTCAGTGTGGATGAAGGAATCACAGTCTATGACAAGACTACTAACGAAGCTTACGAAGATTTCATCCAATTCGAGGACCGTGGAGATATTGGTAACGAGTACATTTACTTCCAGCCGAAAGGAACTGAGCCAATTTATGCTCAACTGAAAGGTTATGGAGTCTTAGAAAACAATGCTCGCTATGCTAAAATCTTGCTCAAACATGACTTGACCATTCCAGTCAGTGCAGATGAAAAATTGGATGCTGAACAAAGAGGTATCATCGAGTTCATGAAACGAGATGCAGGTCGTTCAGAAGAGTTGACAACTATTCCTCTTGAAACTGAGATGACCGTCTTTGTGGACAATCCACAGATTCGCTTTAAAACTCGCTTTACCAACACAGCCAAGGATCACCGCATTCGTCTCTTGGTGAAAACTCATAACACTCGTCCAAGCAATGATTCTGAAAGCATCTATGAAGTTGTGACACGGCCAAATAAACCAGCAGCTTCTTGGGAAAATCCTGAAAATCCACAACACCAACAAGCCTTTGTAAGCTTGTATGATGACGTAAAAGGAGTAACCGTATCCAATAAAGGATTGCATGAATACGAAATCCTTGGAGACGACACCATGGCTGTAACCCTTCTTCGTGCTTCAGGCGAACTTGGTGACTGGGGTTACTTCCCAACGCCGGAAGCTCAGTGCTTGCGTGATATCGAAGTTGAATTTGCAGTAGAATGTCACCAAGCAGGGGAACGCTTCTCAGCTTTCCGTCGTGCCAAAGCCTTCCAGGTGTCATTTACAGCTCTTCAAGTTGCAAAACAAGAGGGTAGCGTTGCAGCAACGGGTAGCCTCTTTAACCATCCGGCTCTGAACTTGCCACAAGTATGCCCAACAGCCTTTAAGGTGGCTGAGAATGAAGAAGGTTATGTCCTTCGTTACTACAACATGAGTCAAGAAAATATCCGTGTGTCTGAAAAACAACAAACTATTCTTGACTTGTTGGAACGCCCATACCCAGTCCATTCAGGACTATTGGCACCACAGGAAATTCGTACAGAACTCATTCAAAAAGAAGAAATTTAATTTCAAAAAGTAAACATAAAAAGAAAGGAGGAGCGAAAAAGTAAGAACAAACTGCTGATTCGCTCCTTTTTGCAGGTGAAAGCAATGACCATTGCAACGATTGATATCGGAGGGACTGGCATTAAGTTTGCTAGTCTAACTCCTGATGGAAAGATTTTAGATAAAACCAGCACCCCAACTCCAGAAACTCTGGAAGATTTGCTAGCTTGGTTGGACCAACGCTTATCGGAACAAGACTACAGTGGAATCGCTATGAGTGTTCCAGGAGCGGTCAATCAAGAAACAGGTGTGATTGAGGGGATTAGTGCCATTCCTTATATCCATGGTTTTTCATGGTACCAGGCCCTTTCTCATCACCAGCTACCTATCCATCTAGAAAATGATGCCAACTGTGTTGGACTTAGTGAACTGCTAGCTCATCCTGAGATTGAAAATGCAGCCTGTGTTGTCATTGGCACAGGGATTGGCGGTGCTATGATTATCAATGGCAAAATTCACCGTGGTCGCCATGGCTTGGGTGGAGAGTTTGGTTACATGACAACTATCGAACCAGCAGAAAAACTCAATAACTGGTCACAACTAGCTTCTACAGGAAACATGGTTCGTTATGTCATTGAAAAATCAGGTCAGTCAGACTGGGATGGCCGTAAGGTTTACCAAGAGGCTGCAGCAGGTAATGCCCTTTGCCAAGAAGCCATTGAGCGTATGAATCGTAATCTAGCTCAAGGACTACTCAATATTCAGTACCTGATCGACCCAGATGTCATTAGCCTAGGTGGCTCTATCAGTCAGAACCCAGATTTTATCAAAGGGGTGCAAAAAGCGGTAGAGGTCTTTGTGGAAAGATATGAAGAATATACAATTGCGCCAGTAATCCAAGCTTGTACCTATCAGGCGGATGCCAATCTCTACGGTGCCCTTGTCAACTGGTTACAGGAGGAAAACCAATGGTAAATTTTACCGGAATTAGCAGTAAACAACAGCAAGCTATAGACTTACTTCAAAAGCATATTTCTCTACCAGATGTAGAAGTGGCAGTCGCTCAGTCTGACCAAGCTTCTATCTCTATCAAGGGTGAGGACGGAAGCTATCAATTGACTTATCGCAAACCTCACCAACTCTATCGCGCCTTGTCTGTGCTAGCAACAGCTTTGGTAGAAGGTGATAAGGTAGAGATTGAAGAACAAGCGGCTTATGAAGATTTAGCCTACATGGCTGACTGTTCGCGAAATGCGGTTCTAAATGTTGCATCAGCCAAGCAGATGATTGAAGTCTTGGCTCTGATGGGTTATTCAATCTTTGAGCTCTACATGGAAGACACCTATCAGATTGAAGGGCAACCTTATTTTGGCTATTTCCGCGGGGCTTATTCAGCTGAAGAATTACAGGAAATCGAAGCTTATGCCCAGCAGTTTGACATGACTTTTGTTCCTTGTATCCAGACCTTGGCTCACTTATCAGCCTTTGTCAAATGGGGTGTCAAAGAAGTTCAGCAACTTCGTGATGTAGAGGACATTCTCCTCATCGGTGAAGAAAAGGTTTATGATTTGATTGACGGGATGTTTGCCACTTTGTCTAAGCTACAAACACGCAAGGTCAATATCGGCATGGACGAAGCCCACTTGGTTGGTTTGGGACGCTATTTGATTCTCAATGGTGTTGTGGATCGTAGTCTCCTTATGTGCCAACACTTGGAGCGCGTGCTGGATATTGCAGACAAGTATGGTTTCCACTGCCAGATGTGGAGCGATATGTTCTTCAAACTCATGTCAGCAGATGGCCAGTACGACCGTGATGTCGAAATTCCAGAGGAAACACGCGTTTATCTTGACCGTCTAAAAGACCGTGTGACCTTGGTTTACTGGGATTATTATCAGGATAGCGAAGAAAAATACAACCGTAACTTCGGTAATCACCACAAGATTAGCCAGGATATTGCCTTTGCAGGTGGTGCTTGGAAGTGGATTGGTTTCACACCACACAACCATTTCAGTCGTCTCATCGCTGTCGAAGCAAACAAAGCCTGCCGTGCTAATCAGATCAAAGAAGTCATTGTGACTGGTTGGGGAGACAATGGTGGTGAAACAGCTCAGTTCTCTATTCTGCCAAGCTTGCAAATCTGGGCAGAACTCAGCTACCGCAATGATTTAGACCGTTTGTCAGCTCATTTCAAGACCAATACAGGTCTACCGGTTGAGGACTTCATGCAACTTGATCTTGCCAACCTCTTGCCAGATCTACCAGATAATCTCAGCGGGATCAACCCCAATCGCTATGTCTTTTATCAGGATGTTCTCTGTCCAATCCTTGATAAGCACATGACTCCTGAACAGGACAAGCCTCACTTTGCCCAGGCAGCGGAGACTCTTTCTGCTATTAAAGAAAAAGCAGGAAACTATGCTTATCTCTTTGAAACCCAGGCCCAGTTGAATGCTATTTTAAGTGGCAAGGTGGATGTGGGCCGACGCATTCGTCAAGCCTATCAAAAAGGTGATAAAGAGAGCTTGCAACAAATTGCTAGGGAAGAATTACCAAAATTAAGAAGCCAGATTGAAACCTTCCACAAGCTCTTTAGCCACCAATGGTTGAAAGAAAACAAGGTCTTTGGCTTGGATACAGTGGACATCCGTATGGGTGGCCTATTGCAACGAATCAAGCGAGCAGAAAGTCGCATTGAAAACTACCTAGCAGGCGAAATCTCTCGTATCGATGAGTTGGAAGTAGAGATTTTGCCATTCAACGATTTCTACGGAGATAAGGACTTCGCAGCCACAACGGCTAATCAATGGCATACCATTGCGACAGCTTCGACTATTTATACGACCTAGAAAAACTCTATTCAGAAAAGAAGTTTCCCGTGAAACCTATTCTTATATAAAAAGTTCTCCACATAAAATAATTTGTGGAGTTTTTTCTATAATTTGTAGTTTAAACTGTCCTAAAAATAAGAGTATACTATTTTTGTAAACGTTATCAAGTTTAAAAATGTGAGATTATGAAGTTTTAGAAAATAAAAAGGGAGGAAATTATGAACAAGTTTTCAAAAACTTTAAGAGATAATTGGATTTTTCTCTTAATGGTTCTACCAGGAACAATTTGGTTGATTTTATTCTTCTACATTCCAGTTTTTGGGAATGTGGTTGCCTTCAAAGACTACCATATGACTGGTGAAGGATTCGTCCACAGTATTATAAATAGTAGATGGGTCGGACTAGATAACTTTAAATTCTTGTTTAGTTCCAAGGATGCCTTTGTCATCACTCGAAACACAGTACTTTACAACCTTGGATTTATCTTTATCGGTTTGGTTGTGTCAGTTGGTATCGCCATTATCCTTAGTGAACTTCGCTCTAAGCAAATGGTTAAAATCTACCAAACATCTATGTTGTTCCCTTACTTCCTATCTTGGGTTATCATCAGTTTCTTTACAGATGCTTTCCTAAACATCGATAAAGGGCTTATCAACCACACCTTAGAAGCCCTTGGAATGAAGGGTATTAACTTCTACGCTGACATCAGTATCTGGCCTTACCTCCTCCTTTTCCTAGGTATCTGGAAAGGGTTTGGATACAGTAGTGTGATGTACTACGCAACTATCATGGGTATTGACCCAACTTACTACGAAGCAGCGACAGTGGACGGTGCTAGCAAATGGCAACGTATCCGTAACGTAACCATCCCTCAGTTGACACCGCTTGTGACAGTATTGACCATCCTTGCAGTCGGAAATATCTTCCGTGCAGACTTCGGTCTCTTCTACCAAATCCCTCACAATGCTGGTCAGCTCTATAGTGTAACAAATGTATTGGACGTCTATGTCTTTAACGGATTGACTCAAACAGCAGATATCGGTATGGCTTCGGCAGCCGGTCTCTATCAGTCAGTCGTTGGTTTGATTCTGGTTATCCTATCAAACTTGCTTGCAAGACGTGTTGATCCTAACTCAGCACTATTCTAGAAAGGAGGAGCATATGGCAAAAAAAATTCAAAAAGAAAAAATTGATAATGTTGGCATACACTCCTTCAGCAAAAAGGCAGATATCTTCTTTAGTATCATATCTGGTTTGCTGGCCTTCTCTTGTATCTTGCCTTTCATCTTCGTAATCATTATTTCAGTTACAGACGAAAAAAGTATTGTTCAATATGGATATAGTTTCTTCCCTTCCAAGTTTGGTGTAGATGGTTTTGAGTTTTTGGCTCAGTTTAAAGACAAAATCTTACAAGCGCTTTTTATCTCAGCCTTCGTAACAGTTGTTGGAACGTTGACAAACGTATTTATCACAACTACATACGCATATGCCATCTCTCGTACAACATTTAAGTATCGTAAATTCTTTACAGTCTTCGCTCTTCTTAGTATGTTGTTCAATGCTGGTTTGGTACCAGGCTACATCGTGGTAACTCAGTTGCTTCACCTTGGTGATACCATTTGGGCCTTGATTGTTCCAATGCTTCTATCACCTTTCAACATCATGTTGATGCGTTCCTTCTTCAAGAAGACCATCCCAGAAGCAATCCTCGAATCAGCTCGTATCGATGGTGCCAGCGAGGCTCGGATCTTCTTCCAAATCTGTTTACCACTCTCTCTTCCAGGGATTGCGACTATCACACTTTTGACAGCACTTGGATTCTGGAACGATTGGTTCAATGCCCTTCTTTACATCAAGAGTGATAACTTGTATCCATTACAATATTTGCTCATGCAAATTCAAAACAACATGGATTACATTGCTAAGTCAGTTGGGATGTCAGGACAACTTGCAGTTGCCCTACCAAAAGAAACAGGACGTATGGCTATGGTTGTAGTTGCGACTGTTCCGATTGCGATTCTCTATCCGTTCTTCCAACGCTACTTTGTAAAAGGTTTGACTATCGGTGGTGTTAAAGAATAAAACATTGAGAAACAAGCTTTCTCTTCTCTATTAACTTTTCAACATAAGAAAAGTTACTCATTAAAATTGTTTATAAATTAAAAATAAAAAAAGGAGTTTTTATCATGAAAAACTGGAAAAAATATGCTTTTGCATCTGCTAGCCTTGTCGCTTTAGCTGCTAGCCTTGCAGCTTGTGGAAACCTTAAAGGAAACAACCAAAAAGCTGCTGACTCAGCTTCAGGTGACAAAACTGTTATCAAAATGTACCAAATCGGTGACAAACCAGATAACTTGGATGAATTGCTAGAAAATGCAAACAAAATCATCGGAGAAAAAGTTGGTGCTAAATTAGACATCCAATACCTTGGATGGGGTGACTACGGTAAGAAAATGTCAGTTATCACTTCTTCAGGTGAAAACTACGATATCGCATTTGCAGATAACTATGTAGTAAACGCTCAAAAAGGTGCTTATGCTGACTTGACAGAATTGTACAAGAAAGAAGGTGCTGAGCTTTACAAAGCGCTTGACCCAGCTTACATCAAAGGTAACACTATAAACGGTAAGATTTATTCTGTTCCAGTTGCAGCTAACGTTGCATCTTCACAAAACTTTGCTTTCAACGGCCCACTTCTTGAAAAATATGGAATTGATATCTCAGGTGTAACTTCATATGAAACACTTGAACCAGTATTGAAACAAATCAAAGAAAAAGCTCCAGACGTAATGCCATTCGCTGTTGGTAAAAACTTTATCCCATCAGAAAACTTTGACTACCCAGTTGCAAATGGTCTTCCATTCGTTATCGACCTTGAAGGTGACACTACTAAGATCGTAAACCGTTACGAAGTTCCTCGTTTCGTAGAACACTTGAAGACTCTTCACAAATACTATGAAGCAGGATACATTCCAAAAGACGTAGCAACAAGTGAAACTTCATATGACCTTACTCAAGATACTTGGCTTGTTCGTGAAGAAACAGTAGGACCAGCTGACTACGGTAGCAGCTTGCTTTCTCGTGTTGCTAACAGAGACATCCAAATCAAACCATTTACTAACTTCATCAAGAAAAACCAAACAACTCAAGTTGCAAACTTTGTAATCTCAAACAACTCTAAGAACAAAGAAAAAGCAATGGAAGTGTTGAACCTCTTGAACACTAACCCAGAACTCTTGAACGGGCTTGTTTATGGACCAGAAGGCAAGAACTGGGAAAAAGTTGCAGGTAAAGAAAACCGTGTTAAAGTCCTTGACGGATACAAAGGAAACACTCACATGTCAGGATGGAACACTGGTAACAACTGGATCCTTTACATCAACGAAAATGTTACAGATGAACAAATTGCACAATCTAAGAAAGACTTGGAAACTGCAAAAGAATCTCCAGCGCTTGGATTCATCTTCAACACTGACAACGTGAAATCTGAAATCTCAGCTATTACTAACACTATGCAACAATTCGATACAGCTATCAACACTGGTACTGTAGACCCAGAAAAAGCTATTCCAGAATTGATGGAAAAACTTAAATCTGAAGGTGCTTACCAAAAAGTATTGGATGAAATGCAAAAACAATACGACGAATTCTTGAAAAACAAAAAATCTTAAGATAGATTGATTTCGTGTATTCATTCCTAAAAGATGCGATCACTGCCTTGTCTGGAGTTTTCCAGACGGGGTGGTGATTCTTTTTTGAGCAAATGCATATAATTATATGCATTTAAAAGCCAGGCATTTGCCTTACAAGTAGAGTTGGTAATAGGTACATGAAAAAATACCATCTACTCTTTAAAATCAGTGCAATCTTATCCCACTTACTTATTTTTCGTATATGGACTTTTTCAGCCAACACTTATAATCCAAAACTATTGGCAATTTTCTTCTCAAATTGGCAATTTTTTCTGGATTCGAAATCTTATCAGTCTTGTCTTTATTGGCATCATGATTAGTAATTTATTCAAGACAGGCCATGGATATCTTTTTGTTAACTTTTCTTCATCGAATATTTAATTAAAACAAGATCTGAAAATGAGTCTTGTTTTTTATTTTTCGGCCAAATAAACCAGCAGCTTCTTGGGAGAGTATACTGGTATAGTTGAATGAAAAATTCTGATAATTTAATCTTAGAAAAGAGAAGCAAATGTCAAAAGATATTCGAGTTTTACTTTACTATAAATATGTTCCCATCGAAAACGCGGAACAATTTGCTGCAGACCACTTAGCTTTCTGTAAGTCTATTGGCCTCAAGGGGCGTATCCTAGTCGCAGACGAAGGGATCAACGGAACTGTTTCTGGTGACTACGAAACAACGCAAAAATACATGGACTACGTTCACAGCCTTCCAGGTATGGAAGACCTCTGGTTCAAGATTGACGAAGAAAGTGAGCAAGCCTTCAAGAAGATGTTTGTTCGCTACAAAAAGGAAATCGTTCACCTTGGTTTAGAGGATGATAACTTTGATAACGACATCAATCCTCTTGAAACAACAGGTGCTTACTTGTCACCAAAAGAATTTAAAGAAGCCCTCCTAGATGAAGATACAGTGGTCCTTGATACTCGTAATGACTATGAGTACGACCTTGGACACTTCCGTGGGGCTATCCGTCCTGACATCCGCAACTTCCGTGAATTACCACAATGGGTTCGTGATAATAAGGAAAAATTCATGGATAAACGTGTCGTTGTTTACTGTACAGGTGGAGTCCGCTGTGAGAAATTCTCTGGCTGGATGGTTCGTGAAGGTTACAAAGATGTCGGTCAATTGCATGGAGGAATTGCGACTTACGGGAAAGATCCAGAAGTTCAAGGGGAACTTTGGGATGGGAAAATGTACGTTTTTGACGAGCGTATTGCAGTCGATGTCAACCATGTCAATCCAACTATCGTAGGGAAAGATTGGTTTGATGGAACGCCATGTGAACGTTATGTCAACTGTGGAAATCCATTCTGTAACCGCCGCATCTTGGCATCAGAAGACAACGAAGACAAATATCTCCGTGGTTGCTCACACGAGTGTCGTGTTCACCCACGTAATCGTTATGTTTTGGAACATGAATTGACACAAGATCAAGTCATCGAGCGTCTAGCAGCAATTGGTGAGAGCCTAGACCATTCTGAAGTTGTATAATAAACATTAACAGTCCTAAAGGGCTGTTTTTCTATGCTTTTGACTAAAAAATCTTAAATTTGTTTCTGCATCTTTCAGGAAAATGGTGTATACTATATGTAAACGATTTCAAAGGAGGCCATTATGGTGAAGACATTTTTTATCCCAAATAAACAAAGTATTTTAGGACAACAGGAGATTCTTACAGCTAAATCAATTTTAGGCTTAGTAGATGGCTTAGAGTCACATAGTTATGATGCTGTTTACCTCCGTCAACCTCTCAATCGCCTTGAGTATATCGAGTGTGGAATCGTAGGCAAGTCTCAATTTCTCTTTAAAGTTCGATATCTAGATGCTCAAAAAGGCTATCAAGTAATCATTCCTGACTTGATTACAAGAGCTGATTGGGAGATTGTAGAAGGGCTCTTGCGGGCTTTGTCTAGCAAGGTTGGTGAAGCAGTTGAAGGCTTGGCAGACTTTGATTTGGAAAACTATTTCCAAGAAACGGTTAAGAACTATCTGGCTGATAAGGCTGCTCGTTTTGGTTTCTGCCAGGGTATTCTATCACCTGTCTACTTTGATAAGAAGGATTTAGATAGTTTCTTGGAAGAAGATGGCTTGGCACGTTTTGAAGAGCTAGTTAAGAGGGTTCAAGGGTCAGATGCCTTTCCTTCCAGCGCTAAATTTTATCCAGATGGTGAAGGTAAGATTCATAGGGTCTATCACCTAGCTCAGGGAGTAAAAACCATTTTGCCAAAAGAACCGGTGATTCCTGCTCCTTACGTTGAGCAATTGGTAGGCAAGAAACTTGTTTGGGAGATTGATTTGGTAAAAATCTCTGGAGATGGTTCAAAACCAGAAGACTATGAAGCAGTAGCTAGACTGGATTATCAAGCCTTTTTAGGAGCTTTGCCCAAAGAACTTTATCAGGACTTGGATGCCAACCAAATAGTGGTAGGACCAATCTTAGGGGAAGATTTTGAGAACTTAGTAAAAGGTAACTAGAGGCCTAAATGAAAGATATTGGTTTTAAATAATGTGAAAAGGCAGATCGTTTGATCTGCTTTTTGTGTACACAAAAAAATCCTGTCAGAGTGACAGGATTTTATCTTACATAAAAGCAAGGATTCGAAGATAGTCAAAAACAAGAGCCATTTCTGCTAGGAAGAAGAGAAATAGAACACCACCGTTGACTAGGAAAGCTAAGAGAAGGCGATAGAAGGGATCGGTTTGACTATCCTTGCTAGGTCTTGAGATAACGTAGAGATTGGCCAAGAGAGTCAGACCAATGCTAATCAAGCAAAGCAATACTGCAAATCGTAGACCATTAAAAAGAGCGAAGAAACTAGCAATACCTGTCAAGAGAACTGGGATAGCCAAGAGTCTGCTATTTGCTTGAAAGGCTCTTTCTAATGTCCAATCACTGTCCTGGTCGACAAAACGTTTGACTACAAATCCACCCATGAGGATTGAAAAGTAGAACAAACTTGTCGCCACTAGGATGGAGAAGACCGAGAAGAGATTGAGAGACGGGAATTGTTCCATGAAGTGAGCATCGATGCTTGTCATACGACCATAGTAGCCTTGTTTGGCGTGATAAACTGTAAAGAGGAAACTTGTAGCAGAAAAGATAGTTAGTAGCGCAAAGGCATTATAACTATGTTTTTTATCTGTATCAATACTTGCTGTTGGCTCTTTGAGAGCACCTTGTAACCAAACCCAAAGATCAGCCAATTCTTCTTTGAAAACTGCAAATACTGCTGTTTTTGTAGGTAGAGGATCTGGGACAAATGGACTTTCCAAAGATTTGCTAGGCTGAGGTGCTTCTTTAACAGACTCTTCTGACTGGTCTGTCTTTGCTACGATTTCTTCGTGTTCGTCACTCTCTACTTTCTCTAGGTCAGCTTCTTGTTCTTCAGGATTGACTTGAAGATTTTCTTCAACCACTGGCGCCTCTTCTCTTGCCTCTGAGTCTTCTTCAAGGAGAACTGAGTCGGATGGGCTATCTTTTTTATCATTGTTGGCTGTTTTTTCGAAATCAGCACTTTCAAACCATTCTTGAGTCATAATAGACCTCCCTTTTTTGATTAATTTTTGAGTAGTAACTACTAGTTGTTTTTATTCGTGATTTCTATAAGAAAGCAAGCGATCTCATTTTGGGAAATAGATACGTTGATTCGCTTTTGCGACGAGGAGATCTTGCGTATCTTTTTTTTCTGTTTTGTATGGGTTAGCTAAAGTTTCACCTTTACTACCTCCCCTAGGACTGTCATGTCCGTCTCGGTGCCAACGATAGATTTCACCATGTTCAGTAGAAAAATCTACATTGATTCGGTCAAGTTCCTTTTGGGATAACTCGAGCGAGATAGTTGTTTTGGCCTCGAATTCCACTCGACCATGTACTTGGATATCGTCTGCCATGATATGTTCATGCTCTGCTTTGATGCGACTATCTGTTAGATTTGTTTCAAATACATTGACGATTCCAGCTGTGGTTAATTGGCTATTTTTGATGTCGCTACTAGTGATACGAAGATAGCCATTTGACTGAATCTTGGCATTACTAAGTTTTGCATTAGTGATCGAAAGGTCTCCATGTTCGATCTGGGTGGTTAGATTTTTTAATTCTTTTCCTCTTGGTAATGAGAGCACGACTTCATCATTGCGGCTTGAGACTCTGCTTGCGATAAAGAGGATACCTTCGATACTAGAACCTATAGAGCGACGTGTAGTTGATTTGGTATCAGTTATTTCAAGACTTTTCTCTTTGATAGAGTGTTGAAGATTTTCTTTTTCAGAGAAGGTTGGATGATACTGGATGTGAATCTTGTCATCGCTTGATTCAGTGATAACGAGCGAATGTTCTTTTAGAGAGATGTTTAGATTTTCAATGTCTTGGTCAAATACAAGTTCTTCCTTACGGCTTTCAAATACTGGTTTTTGAGACATTGCAAGGAGGCTTCTGACACCATCTGTTTGGATGCCGATGATCATCATGGCAAAACCGATGATACTAGTAACAACACCAAAGATAAGAAATCCTTTTGTTAATTTACGCATGACTTTCACCTCTCTTTCCTCTATTAAGAATCCACTGAATAAGTCGAAGGATTAGTATTCCAAAGAAACGGGTCACATAGGAAGTCGCCAGCAAGACTAGGGACGAGGCTCCAATAGCTAGCAAACCTCCACCAAAAATCAGCATAAAGGCAGATGTCGATTCAGCCAGAACGTAGAAGCTTTCAAATAGGAGAACGCCTCCTAGGATTAGTCCAGCTGCTGATACAGCAAAGAAGGCTAAAAGTACACTAATCGCAGCGATAAAAATCCCGATGATAGCCATGAGAAGACCAATCCCGACTGGAATCCCAATAGGTGCAGCCAGAAGTGCGAGGATTGCGATTTGTAAAACCTGACGGTTGTTCTTATTGGAATTTTCTTCGTTGATTTTTTTATCAAGAAGTGTAGTCAGGATGTCGTGGGCAGCCTCTTTAGGACTTCCCAGACTAGTCATTAGCTCTTCCTCACCTTCTGGACCAGCATCATCAAAGAGTTCTTTGAAGTAGTCCATGGCTTCGATACGATCAGATTGAGGAAGCTTCATCAGATAGGCTTCAAGCTGATTCAAATATTCAGTTCTTGTCATGGCGAATGCTCCCTTCTATGATGCCATTGATAGTGTCAGTATAGAGTATCCACTCTTCTCTGAGTACAAATAGTTGCTCCTCTCCAATCTCTGTTAAGGAATAGTATTTCCGCATCCGACCTTGGTATTCGCGAGAGTATGTAGTCAGATAGCGGTTGGTATCCAGTTTTTTCAAGATGGGGTAGAGGGTAGATTCCTTGATTTTGGCAATGAGTTTAATGGTTTGACTAATTTCATAACCATAGGAATCCCCTTGTTCTAGGATGGCCAAGATGAGAAATTCAATCAAAGCCGCTGATGTTGGAAAATACATGGGGCACCTCCTTTTTTAGTATGTAAAAATTTTATATATAATTATTCTACACATACATCATACATCTAAATGTAAGCCCTGTCAAGTAATATGTGTAAAATTTTTATATATAAAAAATCTTCTAGCAAAAACTAGAAGATTAGAGGATTTTATCTGCTCGATCTACCATAAAGAGGGAGATTGTCATGATGATATCAATAACTAGAAGAGCCAATACAGCTGGGATCCAGGAATGGAACATGTCAAAGCTGTAACCAAAGAGAGTTGGACCGACAGCTGCCAAAATGTAGCCTCCGGTCTGGGCAAGCCCAGACAATTGGGCTGTCTTTTCAGGGGAGCTAGTTTTGACGGAGAAGCAAACCATGAGATAAGGGAAAAGAGCGCTACAGGCAGTACCAATCAAGAGATGCGCTACTAACCAGTAGAGGAAACTCTTGCTCGGGTATAAGAGCATGGCAATTCCAAGCAATCCAGCGATAGAGATGACTGTCAGCATGATTTGACGGTGACGATTGGACAAACGAGTCGTTAAACTTGGAATAGTCATCGAGAAGGGAATACTAGTCAGAGAAAAGATAGAAGCTAAAAGACCGGCATCTGTGTGAGATAAGCCAGCACTGATTGCCATGGTAGGTAACCAGGTCATACTGGTATAGAAGAGTAAGGACTGAAGTCCACCGAATACAATAATAGCCCAAACTTCCTTGTTTTTTAAGATATTCTCTTTCTTTTGTTTTTTCTCACTTCCTCTTAGAAAATGATTGTGACGATGATTGGGGAACCAGATAACTAAAGTTAGTAGGCAGACCAAGGATAAACAGAGAATCAAGCCTTTCCAAGAGCTTGATTGAGTAATGGGTACAGAGAGATAGGAAGCAAGAGCAGTTGTAATCCCCATAGAGGTCACATAGATGGTTGTCAGAAAGCCAATCTTTTGTGGGTGATTGGCCTGAATGGCGCTAGGAAGGAGCACGTTAAAGATCGCAATACTTGCTCCGATAAGTAAAGTCCCTAGATAGAGTAGAGGAAGATTAAAGATACGAATCACTGAACCGATGGTCAATACGATAAGACTATAGGTGAAAAGGTGCTCGAGTCCAATCTTTTGAGCCAAACGAGTCGCAAAAGAGGAGAAGAGGGCAAACATCAAGAGAGGGAGGCTGGTCAAAACACCAAGTGAACTAACTTCCACGCCTAAACCTTGGGCAATATCACCTAAAATAGTCGGTAAAGCTGTGAAAGGAGCTCTTAAGACCGCTCCGATTAAGATAATTCCTAGAATAAAAAAGAGTGATCGTTTTTTCATGTGAACCTCAATAAGCTGATTTTGATAACAGCTTATTTTAATTTTTTTCCCTAAAGATGTCAAGCTAACGTGAGGTAATCCTCGACTTTCCCAAAGGAAATCATAGAAAATAAGGACAATATATTTACTAGTTTTTTTCTGGGATTCAAATAAAAATAGGAAAGTCTGAAAAATTGTGATAAAATAGTGAAAGAAAATCTATACATTGGAGAACTACTGTGTCTGAAAATCGTAAATTTAGCGTCCTGATGTCAGTCTATGTTAAAGAAAATCCAGCCTTTCTAGAAGAGGCAGTAGAGAGTATCTTACATCAAACGCTCAAACCTAGCGAAGTGGTAATCGTCGAAGATGGTCCGCTGACACCTGAACTGTATCAAGTTTTGGAGAAATTGGAAGCACAGTCAAGTATTCCAATCAAACGTTGCCCACTTGAACAAAATCGTGGTCTAGGCTTGGCCCTTCAATATGGTGTTTTACAGTGTCAGTATGATGTCATTGCTCGTATGGATACAGATGATATTGCTGTTAGAGATCGCTTTGAGCAGCAGTTCAATTTGATGGAAGAAGAAAACTTGGATCTGCTAGGTGGTCATATCGCAGAGTTTATCGACCAACCTGACGAGATTGTGTCTTATCGTCGTGTACCGACTAAGCATGAGGATATCATTGCCTACCAACGTATGAGAAGTGCCTTTAATCATATGACGGTTATGTTCAAAAAAGAAATGGTGCTCAAAGCTGGTAACTACGAGGACGGTCTTTATATGGAAGATGATCTTCTCTGGCTCAATATGATTAGTGCTGGAGCTCGAACTGGAAATGTGGATCAAATTCTATGTAAGGTGCGCGTGGGAGCGGGGATGTTTGAACGCCGTGGAGGTCTTCGCTACCTCAAACTCTATCGCCAAGCACGTCAAAGAATGCACGCTCGAGGACAGATTTCTTATGGCGAATATCTGAAAAGTGTTTTAATCCAAGTTGTCGTTGCCCTATGTCCAGGATTTGTGCGACAGTTTATATTTTTGAAACTTCTAAGAAAAAGCAAGTAATGTCTAGCTGATAGAATTATAAAACTATATCTTATCACTGCTAGCAAATGTGATTCTGTATAGGAGGATACCATTCACATGAATAAAAAAATAACAGATTACGTAATTGATCTGGTTGAAGTATTAAATAAACAACAGAAACAAATATTTTGGGGATTTTTTGATATTGCCAGTATGGTCTTATCAATTATTGTTTCCTATATTCTATTTTATGGCTTGATTAATCCAGCCCCGGTAGACTATGTCATTTATACAGGTCTAACCTTCCTTTTCTACCAGCTTATGATTGGATTTTGGGGGCTGAATGCTAGTATTAGTAGATATAGCAAAATCACAGATTTCATGAAGATTTTCTTCGGAGTAACTATCAGTAGTATCTTATCTTATGTGATCTGCTATGCTTTCTTGCCACTCTTTTCTATCCGCTTTATCGTACTCTTTATCCTATTAACTACCTTCTTGATTCTACTTCCTCGTATCACTTGGCAGTTGATTTACTCAAGACGTAGAAAGGGAAATGGCGAAGGAGAACACCGTCGTACCTTCTTGATTGGTGCAGGCGATGGTGGTGCGCTCTTTATGGACAGCTACCAACATCCTACTAGTGACCTTGAACTGGTTGGGATTTTGGATAATGATGAAAAGAAAAAAGGACAAAAGCTTGGGAAAATCCCAGTCTTGGGTTCTTATGATGACCTACCAGAATTGGCTAAACGCTACAGAGTTGAAAAAGTTATCGTTGCGATTCCGTCTCTAGATCCATCTGAATATGAACGAATCCTGCAAATGTGTAACGGTATCGGTGTAAAATGCTTCAAAATGCCGATGATTGAGTCAGTTGTGCAAGGTATCCAGCCTCAAGCAGGAGGTTTCCAGAAAATTGATATCACGGACCTGTTGGGACGTAAAGAGATTCAGCTTGATGAATCACGTCTGGGTTCTGAAATCACTGGCAAAACAATCTTGGTGACTGGAGCCGGAGGTTCGATTGGTTCAGAAATCTGCCGTCAAGTTAGTCGATTCAATCCTGAACGTGTCATTTTGCTCGGTCATGGAGAAAACTCTATTTATCTGATTTACCATGAATTGATTCGCAAGTTCCAGGAAATTGATTTTGTTCCTGTCATTGCTGATATTCAAGATTATAATCGTTTGCTTCAAGTTTTTGAACAGTACGAACCAGCGATTGTTTACCATGCTGCAGCCCATAAACATGTTCCGATGATGGAGCGCAATCCAAAAGAAGCCTTTAAAAATAATATCCTTGGGACTTATAATGTTGCTAAGGCAGTTGACGCCGCACGAGTTCCAAAAATGGTCATGATTTCGACAGATAAGGCCGTTAATCCACCAAACGTAATGGGAGCAACTAAACGTGTGGCTGAGTTGATTGTCACTGGATTTAATCAACGTAGCCAATCAACCTATTGTGCGGTTCGTTTCGGTAATGTACTCGGTAGCCGTGGTAGTGTGATTCCTGTTTTTGAACGTCAGATTGCTGAAGGTGGGCCTGTAACGGTGACGGATTTCCGAATGACTCGTTACTTTATGACCATTCCAGAAGCTAGTCGCTTGGTGATTCATGCGGGTGCTTATGCAAAGGATGGAGAAGTCTTTATCCTTGATATGGGCAAACCAGTACGCATTTACGATTTGGCTAAGAAAATGGTTCTACTCAGTGGTCATACTGAAAATGAAATTCCAATCGTAGAAGTAGGTATTCGCCCAGGTGAAAAACTATACGAAGAGTTGCTTGTATCAACTGAACTAGTTGACAATCAAGTAATGGACAAAATCTTTGTTGGTAAAGTAAATGTAATGCCTCTTGAGATGATCAATCAGAAGATTGAAGAGTTCCGTACCTTGCAAGGTTCTGAATTGAAGAGAGCAATCATAGCTTTTGCTAATGAAACAACACATGTTGACTAAAAATAGATGAGATATTATCTGCGACTTTTTTAGAGAAGGAGCAGGTAGTATCTTTTTTCTAGATTTCGAGAGACTTTCAGAATTTTTTGAACAAACTTGTTATTATTGAACAGATATGGTAAACTATAGTAAATAAAAAATTAGGGAGTAACTTATGATTAACGCAATTAAAAATTTCTTTAAAGGTTATGTAGATTTTTCAGGACGTTCAACTCGCGCAGATTACTGGTGGATTTGGTTGGCAAACATTATCCTTTCTATTCCTTTCTACATGGCATACGGTGCTGCAATGGCAAATCCAGATAGCGAAGCTGCTATTATGACTTTGGGCTTAATCGGATTTGTCTATCTCATTTTTGGACTAGCAGTTTTATTGCCTGGACTAGCACTGACAGTTCGTCGTCTACGTGATGCTGGTTTCCATTGGGCGCTCATCTTCGTTGCTTTTATTCCAATGGTTGGAGGTATCGCACTTTTGGTGCTCCTAGCTATGCCAACAAAGGACTAACACTAAGTTCAGCTATCTGAAAAAATGCTACAAGAACGAAGAAGTTTCAATCTTGTCGAATAATTTGCTAACACTCCCAGGTCTTTTACTAGATTTGGGAGTGTTCTATAACTGTACAGTATCTACTGATAAAATAAAAGTTGGGAGTATCATATGATTAACGCAATTAAAAATTTCTTTAAAGGTTATGTAGATTTCTCTGGACGTTCAACACGTCCTGATTACTGGTGGATTGGGTTGGCAAACATTATCCTTTCTATTCCTTTTGACATAGTCTACGGTAGTGCAATAGCAAATCCAGATAGCGAAGCTGCTATTACGACTTTGGGTCTTTTCATATTTATTTATTTCATTTTTGGTCTGGCACTTTTCTTGCCTCAACTTGCATTGACAGTTCGTCGTCTGCGTGATGCTGGTTTCCATTGGGCACTCATTTTCGTAGCATTTGTTCCATTTGTTGGAGGTATCGCTCTTATGATACTCCTAGCTATGCCGACAAAGGATTAAATATAAGTTCAACTATCTGAAGAATGCTACAAGGACGAAGAATTTTCAGTCTTGTCGAATAATTGGCTAACACTCCCAGGCCTTTTACTAGATTTGGGAGTGTTCTATAACTGTACAGTTTAGTATCTACTGATAAAATAAAAAATGGGAGTATCATATGATTAACGCGTATAAGAATTTTTTTAAGAATTATGCAGAGTTCACCGGTCGTTCGACGCGTCCAGATTTCTGGTGGGTTTGGCTAGGAAACCTCATCCTTTCTATTCCTTTCTGGATTATCTATTTCTACATTGTATATCTTAGTACTGTGATGGATTCAGTGAGCGATTCAGCCAGCGAGGCTATTTTCATGGTTTTTGGTTTAGTTGCTATTATTTATGCAGTTTTCTACCTAGCAATCTTAGTACCGACTTTGGCTTTATCAGTTCGCCGTTTGCGTGATGCCGGATTCCACTGGGCCTTTATCTTCCTTCGCTTTGCCCCAATGGGAGGGATAGCTCTTTTGATTCTTTTCGCTATGCCGACAAAAGAAACTGAAGTGGTAAACTATAGTGAATCTCAAGCAGTCAAAAATGAAGAAGCCATCGAAGATACACCGTTCGAAGAATCAGATAAGAACTAAGAGATTCTTGTTTTACGGTTGAATCTGTTTTGGACTTCTTGTATTTTATTATCAACAAGTTAAAAAAGCACTCCAATTTAATTGGAGTGCTTTTGTTTAAATCTTCTATTGTAGTTGATGTAAAATGTCTGCCGGTTGATGTGCAACCCATTCAGGTTGATAGGTCATGAGGTCCTTCTCGTCACCAAATCCCCAAGTAACCGCTAGTTTTTTAATGCCAGTTTCTTGGGCGCCAATCATATCAAATTTAGTATCTCCGATAAGGACCACTTTTTCTGGATCCAATTTATGAGTTGCCAAAGCTTGACGAATGACATCTGCCTTATGCACTGCTTGCGGACTTGAACCATAGATGCCGTCAAAGAAATGATCGATTTCAAAATTAGCTGTCATATGGACTGCTGTCGGAGTATTTTTTGTTGTCGTGATATAGAGAGGATATTGTTGAGCTAGTTCAGTGAGTAGTTCCTTGATTTGTGGAAAGAGCTGAGCTTCGTAGACTCCTTTTTCCTTATAATAGGAGCGATAAAGCTGGATAGCTGACTCAATCTGCTCAGTTGGTAAGCAACTAGCGAAACTAGTTTCCAAAGGAGGTCCCATAAAACCACGGATGGTTTTTGCATCTGGACTAGGAATTCCCAGTTGTTCAAAAGTATAGGTGAAGCCATTGTGAATACCGATAGAGCTGTCCACAAGGGTTCCATCTAAGTCGAAAAAGATGGCTGATAGAGATGACATTGATTCTCCTAGTAATCTTGAAATTATTCGCCGAAGATTTCTTTTTGAAGGCGACGGCCTGTCGGTGTGGCTGCGAGACCACCTTCGGCAGTTTCACGAAAGGCAGTTGGGAGGCTAGAGCCTACTTGGTACATGGCATCAATGACTTCGTCAACTGGGATTTTTGATTCGATACCGGCTAGAGCCATATCAGCTGCGATGAAGGCGAAACTTGCCCCCATAGCATTACGCTTAACACAAGGGACTTCAACCAAACCTGCAACGGGATCGCAGATAAGACCGAGCATGTTTTTGATAACGAAGGCGATAGCCTGACTCGCTTGATAAGGAGTTCCACCTGCAGCTAGAGTTAGGGCAGCAGCGCTCATGGCAGAGGCAGATCCAACTTCGGCTTGACAGCCTCCTTCGGCTCCCGAGATAGAAGCGTTATTAGCAATGACGAGCCCAAAAGCACCGGCAGCAAAGAGAAAATCTAGTTGTTGTTCATGCGTTAAATCTAACTTTTGAATAGCAGATGTGAGAACTGCAGGAAGACAACCTGCGCTACCTGCAGTTGGTGTCGCACACACAAGGCCCATCTTGGCATTGTGCTCATTAACGGCAATGGCGTTACGGGCGGCAGACAAGACAGTGAAGTCTGATAAGGTCTTTCCTTTTTTGATGTAGTGGTCGAGCTTAGCTGCATCACCACCAGTCAAACCGCTACGAGATTTCTTTTCGCTGAGACCAAGCTCGACGGAAGCTTTCATGACTTCGAGGTTACGTTCCATGAGGAGGAGAACTTCTTCTCGCTCACGACCAGTTAGCTCATACTCAGTAGTAATCATGAGCTCAGCAACATTTCCTTGGAAATCAAGTTCGGCTTGTTCGACTAATTCTTTGATAGAGTAAAACATATTTTCTCCTATTGAAAGAAATTGACATTGTGCAAATGAGGAATTTTCCGAATTTCTTCGATAGATTCTTCACAGTTGCGACTATCAACTTCAATAATCATGATTGCTTTCTCGCCAGCTTTTTCTCGAGTTACATTCATCTGAGCGATATTGATACCAAAGCGAGAAAGAGCCTCAGTCACATGAGCAATCATACCTGGAACATCCTGATGAACGATGATGATGGTAGGGGTGTTCATGTTGAGAGATACGGCAAAACCATTTAATTCTGTCACCTGGATATTTCCACCGCCGATTGAAATTCCTGTTACGCTGATAGTCTTACGATCGTTCTTAACAGTGATTTTCGTAGTATTTGGGTGGGGAGCATTACTGTCCTTTTGGATGGTCCACACGATTTTAATGCCACGCTTATGGGCAATTTCTAAACTATTTGGAATTTCAGGATCATCCGTATCCATTCCCAAAATACCAGCTACAAGGGCAAGGTCTGTCCCGTGTCCACGATAGGTTTTTGCAAAAGAGTTAAAAAGCTGGAATTCAACCTCAGTTGGAGTATCATCAAAGATAGATGAAACGATTTTACCGATACGAACAGCTCCTGCAGTGTGACTACTAGATGGCCCAATCATTACTGGTCCAATGATATCAAAGACAGATTGAAAACGAAGTGATTGCATCTGTTTCCCCTTAAAAAGATTCTTACTTCTATTATAGCAAAGATTAGATGTAAGTGCTTAATTACTTTCTGAAATATATAAAAAGATTAAAAAGCTTTAATAACAAGGGTTTTGTAACAAAAAAGGGCTTTTTTAAGTAAATAAATCACAGTTTTGTAACATTTCTACACAAATTCGTTAACAAATAGTAACATTAGAAAGGTATCATGGTAGTATAAGAAAAAAGGAGAACTTTTTTAAATGAAATTAAACATTAAGACTAAACTTGCAGGATTTGCAGTTGTACTTGCTTTCCTTGCACCATCACTTACTTTTGCACAAGAATCAAAAACTTATACAGTTAAACCTGGAGATACTCTATCAGAAATTGCTGAGACTTACAACACAACAGTTGAAAAATTGGCTAAATTGAACAACATTAAAAACGTTGACCTCATCTATGTTGACCAAGTTTTAGTTATTGAAGGAGAAGCTCCAGTAGTAGCGGCGACTCCTGCAACGACAACTCCTGCACCATCTGCAAATACTGAAGCTCCGGTTTCAACACCAGCCCCAGCGACTGCAGAAGAAACTCCAGCAGTAGAAGAAACTTCTGCCCCAGCAGCTGCAACACCAGCCCCAGTAGCAGAAGAGAGCACAACACCAGCTGCGACTGTAAGCGGATCTGAAGCAGAAGCGAAAGAATGGATTGCTCAAAAAGAATCAGGTGGTAGCTACACAGCTACAAACGGACGCTACATCGGACGTTACCAATTGACAGATTCATACTTGAACGGTGACTATTCAGCAGAAAACCAAGAACGTGTAGCAGATGCTTACGTTTCAGGACGTTACGGTTCATGGACAGCTGCTAAGAACTTCTGGCTTAACAACGGTTGGTACTAAGAAATAAAAATAAGAGCCTTGAAAGGCTCTTTTTGTATGCCTTTTGATGAAAGACAATTTTTTAGAGATTAGTGATGGTAGATTCATTAATGCTGATGATGTTTACAGAATTTTTCACTCGAATTAGTAAGATGAACGGTTTGTTTCGTGAAATTCAGTCTAATCACTGTGGTTATTAGACTCTACTTGAGAACTGGAAGAATTAGAAGGTTGACCTTGTGTGTCAACACTATGATTTCCTTCACTGCCAGCACTATCAGACGAGTATTGCTCAGTTGCAGGTGCTTGAGAATTATTTATGCTTCCATATGATTCAGTGTAGGTTGGAGTGTAGTTGCTATCTTCTGAATTGTAGTTTTCTACTCCCTGAACGTTACTAGTCGTTTCAGTATGGTTAGACTTTTGTTCTTCTTTTTTGGTCAAGGTTTCAACTTGTTTTTGGAATTTAGAGATTAGTTCTTGAATTGGTTTTGTCTTTTCTTCAAGAGCAACTTGGTCGCTGGCAGAATTAATGTTTTTAATGATGTCTATTATTTTTTGCAAGGAAGTGATGGCTGTCTCAAGTGTTTGTTTATCTTGAAAATGGCTATCAGAATCCTTTATATCTAATTTCAAAGCTTTTTCACTATAATGATTTGTGACTTTATCGGCAGTAGAAGCGAGAAAGTCTGCTAATGTCTTTTTGCCTTCATCAGTAGTTGGTTTTAATTCTTGAATTTTTTTCCAATCTTCTATAATGGTTTCAGAATCAATATTGAAGTCTTTAATGGCGTTTTTTACTTGTTCGACATCTTGTTGATTTTTTTGTTGTTTGATGAGAGCAACATTCCCTCTCTCTGCTTGGATTTTTTCTTGATGGAGGACTAAGCCTGTCAAAAGTCCAATACCTGCAATAAGTGTAATAATAAAAATAGTATTTTTTGATTTTAGAATATCTTTGTAGTTGTTCACATTTGTTCTACGCACACGGATGATGGTGTATATATGGAATCATGTGCGCATTCCTCCTTATTAAAGTATATCATTTTTAGTTGATTTTAAAAATAAGTTTTTAAAGAGAATAGAGATTTAGGAATGGATTGACTTTTTTGTATCCTATCTTCATGTATTTATAAATGAGGTGGCTAGGTTTGTCAGCATCTTCCTTGTCTTCTCTAATCAAGCATGTTATAATGAAAACTGCTCAAACGACCTTCAATCGTGATAGCAAACACGACCTTCAATCGTGAATAAACGAATAGATGGGAGACATACCATGAGTGATAACTCTAAGACACGTGTTGTCGTGGGGATGAGTGGTGGTGTTGATTCGTCGGTGACGGCTCTTCTTCTCAAGGAGCAGGGCTACGATGTGATCGGTATCTTCATGAAGAACTGGGATGACACAGATGAAAACGGCGTCTGTACGGCGACCGAAGATTACAAGGATGTGGCTGCGGTAGCAGACCAACTTGGCATTCCTTACTACTCTGTCAACTTTGAAAAAGAGTACTGGGACCGCGTTTTTGAGTATTTCCTAGCGGAATACAGAGCAGGACGCACGCCCAATCCAGACGTTATGTGTAACAAGGAAATCAAGTTTAAGGCCTTTTTGGACTATGCGATGACCTTGGGAGCAGACTATGTAGCGACTGGGCATTATGCCCGAGTGGCGCGTGATGAGGATGGCATCGTTCACATGCTTCGTGGCGTGGACAATGGCAAGGATCAGACCTATTTCCTCAGCCAACTTTCACAAGAACAACTCCAAAAGACTATGTTCCCTTTGGGACATTTGGAAAAACCTGAAGTTCGCAGACTAGCAGAAGAAGCAGGCCTTGCGACTGCTAAGAAGAAAGATTCAACAGGGATTTGCTTTATTGGAGAAAAGAACTTTAAAGAATTTCTCAGCAACTACTTGCCAGCTCAACCTGGTCGAATGATGACTGTAGATGGTCGCGATATGGGTGAGCATGCTGGTCTGATGTACTATACGATCGGTCAGCGTGGCGGACTCGGTATCGGTGGACAACACGGCGGTGACAATGCTCCTTGGTTCGTTGTTGGAAAAGATCTAAGCAAGAATATCCTCTATGTAGGCCAAGGTTTCTACCATGATTCGCTTATGTCAACTAGCTTAGAAGCCAGTCAGGTTCACTTTACTCGTGATATGCCAGAGGAATTTACGCTAGAATGCACGGCTAAATTCCGCTATCGTCAGCCTGACTCTAAAGTGACTGTACATGTCAAAGGAGATAAGGCAGAGGTCATCTTTGCGGAGCCACAACGCGCCATTACACCAGGACAAGCAGTTGTCTTTTACGACGGTGAAGAGTGTCTCGGTGGCGGTTTGATTGATAATGCTTACCGTGATGGCAAGGTTTGTCAGTACATTTAGATTGACAAATGTTCTCAATTTGCTACAATAATAAAAGCAATAGAAATGATGGTCAAAGCTCATGGATGTTGCAGGCTTTTTTGTCCTGCACTTCTTACGAGTTTTGACTGTTTTTGTGTCGTTTAAAGGAAAGGACAACATGACTCAACAAGACTTTCGGACAAAAGTGGGGGATACGGTTTTTGGCGTTCGGGCGACAGCTTTGATTCTTCAAAACCGCAAGCTCCTAGTCACCAAAGATAAGGGCAAGTATTACACTATTGGCGGTGCGATCCAAGTAAATGAAAGCACGGAAGACGCGGTAGTCCGCGAAGTGAGGGAAGAACTGGGTGTTAAAGCTCAAGCTGGGCCACTAGCTTTCGTGGTTGAAAATCGTTTTGAACAGGACGGTGTTTCCTATCACAACATCGAGTTTCATTATCTGGTAGACTTACTTGAGGACGCCCCATTGACCATGCAGGAAGATGAGAAAAGGCAACCCTGTGAGTGGATTGACTTGGAAAAGCTTGAGGATTTCCAACTAGTTCCAGCCTTTTTAAAAACAGCCCTGCCAGATTGGGACGGCCAACTAAGACACATTCACCTTGAAGAATAGGAGAGAAAATGACTTATAATTTTACGGAAGAATACGATATTATTGTAATCGGTGCGGGACATGCTGGGGTCGAAGCTTCCCTAGCTGCGAGCCGTATGGGTTGCAAGGTCTTGCTTGCGACTATCAACATTGAAATGTTGGCTTTCATGCCTTGTAATCCGTCTATTGGTGGTTCTGCCAAGGGGATTGTCGTGCGTGAGGTAGATGCCCTTGGTGGCGAAATGGCTAAGACCATTGACAAGAGTTACATCCAGATGAAGATGCTCAACACTGGGAAGGGACCAGCTGTCCGTGCCCTTCGTGCGCAGGCTGATAAGGAACTTTACTCTAAGGAAATGCGCAAGACGGTTGAAAATCAAGAAAATCTAACCCTTCGTCAAACTATGATTGATGAGATCTTGGTGGAAGAAGGCAAGGTTGTCGGTGTTCGTACAGCTACCCATCAGGAATATGCTGCCAAGGCTGTTATCGTGACCACAGGGACAGCCCTCCGTGGGGAAATCATCATCGGAGATCTCAAGTACTCATCAGGGCCAAACCACAGCCTAGCTTCTATTAACCTAGCTGACAATCTCAAGGAACTTGGACTTGAAATCGGTCGTTTCAAGACAGGAACGCCTCCACGTGTCAAGGCTTCCTCTATCAACTATGATGTGACAGAGATTCAGCCAGGAGATGAAACACCAAATCACTTCTCTTACACTTCACGCGATGAAGATTATGTTAAAGACCAAGTGCCGTGCTGGTTGACCTATACCAATGGTACCAGTCATGAGATTATCCAAAACAACCTCCATCGTGCGCCTATGTTTACAGGTGTGGTTAAGGGAGTGGGACCTCGTTACTGTCCGTCGATTGAGGACAAGATTGTGCGTTTTGCGGACAAGGAACGCCA
Source organism: Streptococcus sp. CF4-3 (assembly GCF_024295385.1). Classification (NCBI taxonomy): domain Bacteria; kingdom Bacillati; phylum Bacillota; class Bacilli; order Lactobacillales; family Streptococcaceae; genus Streptococcus; species Streptococcus sp. CF4-3. Next base: position 62,952 of record NZ_JANCPN010000007.1, read on the forward strand.
CCAGCTTTTCCTTGAGCCAGAAGGACGAAACACAGAAGAAGTTTATGTCCAAGGACTTTCAACCAGTCTTCCTGAGGATGTCCAACGTGACTTGGTTCATTCCATCAAAGGTTTGGAAAATGCAGAGATGATGCGAACTGGTTATGCTATCGAGTACGACATGGTCTTGCCTCATCAATTGCGTGCAACGCTTGAAACCAAGAAAATCTCAGGACTTTTCACTGCGGGTCAGACAAATGGAACGTCTGGATATGAAGAAGCTGCTGGTCAAGGGATTATCGCGGGTATCAACGCAGCGCTGAAAATCCAAGGTAAGCCTGAGTTAATTCTAAAACGAAGCGACGGTTATATCGGGGTTATGATTGATGACTTGGTGACCAAGGGAACCATTGAACCTTACCGTCTCTTGACCAGTCGTGCAGAATACCGTCTCATTCTCCGTCATGACAATGCCGATATGCGTTTGACTGAGATGGGGCGCGAGATTGGGCTTGTTGACGATGAACGTTGGGCTCGTTTTGAAATCAAGAAAAATCAATTTGAAAATGAGATGAAGCGCCTAGACAGCATCAAACTCAAGCCAGTCAAGGAAACCAATGCCAAGGTTGAGGAGATGGGCTTCAAGCCGTTGACCGATGCAGTGACAGCCAAGGAATTCCTTCGCCGTCCAGAAGTTTCTTACCAAGATGTGGTAGCCTTCATCGGACCTGCTTCTGAAGAGTTAGATGACAAGATTATCGAATTGATTGAAACAGAAATCAAGTACGAAGGCTACATTTCAAAAGCCATGGATCAGGTTGCCAAGATGAAACGCATGGAAGAAAAACGGATTCCAGCGAATATTGACTGGGATGATATTGACTCTATCGCGACTGAAGCTCGTCAGAAGTTCAAGCTCATCAATCCAGAAACTATCGGGCAAGCTAGCCGTATTTCAGGTGTAAACCCAGCAGATATTTCCATTCTTATGGTGTATTTAGAAGGTAAAAATCGAAGCATTTCTAAAAACTTAGAAAAGAAAGCTGACTAAAAATAAAAAGCTGAATTCTCATTTTGAGAATTCAGTTTTTTTAGTTTTTTCTTCATTTTTCGAATTAAGAGAAAAGGAGAAATGACTATGCTGACAGTAGAAGAAAAAAATTTTTTAGACCGCTATAAAAGAGTTTCATATCATCGTTTTTATGAGATTGAACGCTTTGTTACCTTGTCTGAAAAGTTGAGCGAACGTCCGCCAAAGGCTGACAAGAACTAGACTTTTTGATATACTAGAACAAATTAAAATATAGGAGAGAGCGAATGAACGTATATGGCAGATTAGAAGACGAACCAACTCCAACTTGGATGGGAAGTCAGGATGCTCCAGTAGAAAATGAGGAGCAACTCGAGGTTGAAACTCGTCAGCCTGCCCGCTTACCATTTTTGAATATCCTCATTTTGAGTACTCTAGTGGTCCTTGTGTCCGTAATTTTACCCTTCTTCTTAGGGTTAATAAGTCCGGAGCAATCTCAGGATTTTTATATTGGATGGGCTATGCATCAGAGCGGAGATATCTACACAGATTATTTTGGAACTAGTGGTCTCCTTTATTACTTTTTACAGTATTTAACAAAGGGCAGTATTTTATTTGCCGTCTTTAATTGGTTGGCTTTAGTAGGTGCCGGATTCTTTCTTTTCCGTTCGGCTTACAATCTGACGGAACAAAATAAGCAATCGCAACAAGTATTGACAGTCTTTTATGTCCTGGCTAGTGCTCTTAGTTTTGGTGGGGGCTATGCAGCTATTCTTGCACTCCCATTCTTGTTCTATTCCTTGAGTTTAGTAACAGCTTATTTGGCAGAACCAAGTCTTGACAAAGGATTTATCCGTATTGGAGCTAGCTTAGCTCTAGCATTTTTCTTTGCACCTTTGGTTACAACTTTGTACGCCTTTGTCTTGTTTTTTGCTGTAACAGCTTTTAATGTTGGTCGCAAAAATTTGGCTCATGGTGTCTACCAATTTTTTGCAGCGGGCTTTGGTTTTTCAATTCTCTTTTATCCAATCGGATATTATACAGCTTATAAAGGTAGCTTTGGAAATGCGATTAGTCAAATCCTTTATCCATTAGATAGTTTAAACTTTACGTCTAACTCGGGATTACTCGACAATATCCTCTTTTATGGATTGTTAGCAATTGCTCTTGGAGCATTGACGCTAGCATTGACAGGTCTCTTCAAATATAAACCATTGAAGCAATCAGTCTTATCAATCACTGCTTCAATAGCTGTCATTTTGGTATTAGTTTTAGAAATTTTTTCTACGGATCTTATCAATGGTAGTCGTATGATTGAGTTCCTTCCTTTCTTATCGCTTCTTTTGCTGACACGAATTCCAACAGAGAAAGCGGAAGGAGCGAATCGCCGTAGACGATCTAGAGAAGAAACTTCGGTATGGGGAGCTTTTGTAAAAGGAAATGCCTATCTACCAATTTTGGCTCTCGTTTATCTATTTTCAGCCCCTCTAGTATCACGATATTTACTTCATGCAGAACTATATCAAGAACGTACAGCCATCGAAACCAAGGTCAAAGGGGAAACTCAAGCTACAGATCGTATCTATGTTTGGGATAATCTGACAAGTAGTTATAAGGCTAGTGAACGTTTAGCTGCGAGTCAGTTGCTTTCGCCTAGATTGCATACAGGACTTGGTGAAAATCGTACCAAGCTTGTTAATGATCTGAGAGATAATCAACCAAAGATGATTGTAGTGAATACAAAAACAAGTCTATGGACAGAAGTTGAGCAGCTCTTAGCTGAAAATTATCAAGCGGTTCAAAGTGAATTCAAAGATTTTAAACTCTACAAATTAAAATAAAAACTATCAATATCTTGTGTAATTTTAAAAAAATTTTATTTTTTGGCACAAGATATTGATTTTTATTTTTTTAGTGATATAATACTTTTTAGAATCAATATTATATTTAAGAAAAGGGTATGGATATGATTGTATTGGAAGAGAAGGCTGTCCCTGATCCGACTTTATTCGTCGAAAAACGTGACGGCAGACGTGTAATTTTTGATGTAGACAAGATTGACAAAGCGCTTCATAAGGCTGCTGAAAAAGTTATGGATGTAACCCCTTTGGTCGAAAAGCGACTTAGTACCCTAGTTGAACGTATCGTTGAAGAAATTCATAGCCGTTTCCCACAAGGTGTAAAAATCTATGAAATCCAAAATATCGTAGAACACGAATTGTTGGAAGCTAAAGAATACGCCTTGGCCGAGGAGTATATCACCTATCGAACTCAAAGGGATTTTGAGCGCTCAAAAGCGACAGATATCAACTTTAGTATTCATAAACTTCTCAATAAAGATCAGGCAGTTGTCAATGAAAATGCCAATAAGGATAGTGATGTTTTTAATACCCAGCGTGATTTGACGGCAGGGATTGTTGGGAAATCCATCGGACTTCAAATGCTTCCTAAACATGTGGCTAATGCCCATCAAAAAGGGGATATCCACTATCATGATTTGGACTACAGTCCCTATACCCCTATGACCAACTGCTGTTTGATTGATTTCAAGGGTATGTTGGAAAATGGTTTTAAGATTGGGAATGCTGAGGTAGAGAGTCCCAAGTCTATCCAAACTGCGACAGCACAGATTTCACAAATCATCGCAAACGTTGCATCAAGTCAGTATGGAGGCTGTTCAGCAGACCGTATTGATGAAGTTTTGGCTCCTTATGCAGAGAAAAATTACCAAAAACACCTCAAGGATGCGGAGGAATGGGTTTTGCCTGACAAGTGCCAAGAATATGCCTGGAAGAAAACCCAAAAAGACATCTACGATGCCATGCAATCTCTAGAGTACGAGATTAATACCCTCTTTACATCAAATGGGCAAACGCCATTTACCTCTCTTGGTTTCGGTCTAGGAACCAGTCGTTTTGAACGTGAAATTCAAAAGGCAATCCTGAATATTCGTATCAAGGGGCTTGGTTCAGAACACCGTACAGCCATTTTCCCTAAACTCATCTTTACTCTTAAAAGAGGTCTTAACTTAGAGGAAGGCTCTCCTAACTACGACATCAAGCAGTTGGCTCTTGAGTGTGCAACTAAGCGCATGTACCCGGATGTCTTGTCTTATGATAAGATTGTCGAGTTGACTGGTTCTTTCAAGGTTCCGATGGGATGCCGTTCATTCCTTCAAGGATGGAAGGATGAAAATGGAGTAGAGGTCAATTCGGGCCGTATGAACCTAGGAGTTGTGACAGTCAATCTTCCTCGTATCGCTCTTGAGTCTGAAGGCGACCTGAACAAGTTCTGGGAAATCTTCAATGAGCGCATGAATATCGCGGAAGATGCCTTGGTTTACCGTGTGGAAAGAACCAAGGAAGCCACTCCAGCTAATGCACCAATTCTTTATCAATATGGAGCCTTCGGTCGACGTCTTGGAAAAGAAGAAAGTGTAGACCAACTCTTTAAGAATCGTCGTGCAACTATTTCCCTGGGCTATATTGGCTTATACGAGGTAGCGACAGTCTTCTTTGGTAATCATTGGGAAAATAATCCAGAAGCCAAAGAGTTCACCCTTGATATTATTCGCGATATGAAACGTCGAGTAGAAGAATGGTCTGACCAATATGGTTACCATTTCTCTGTCTATTCAACGCCGTCTGAAAGTTTGACAGACCGCTTCTGTCGCTTGGATACGGAGAAATTTGGATCTATTCCGGATATTACAGATAAAGAATACTATACAAATTCCTTCCATTATGATGTCCGCAAAAATCCAACACCTTTTGAAAAATTGGACTTTGAGAAGGTCTACCCAGAAGCTGGTGCATCAGGTGGCTTTATCCATTACTGTGAGTATCCAGTTCTTCAACAAAATCCAAAGGCTTTAGAAGCTGTGTGGGATTATGCTTATGACCGTGTAGGTTATCTCGGAACCAATACTCCGATTGACCGTTGCTACAAGTGTGATTTTGAAGGAGATTTTGAACCTACTGAGAGAGGCTTTGCTTGTCCTAACTGTGGAAATAATGATCCTAAAACAGTAGACGTGGTTAAACGGACCTGTGGTTATTTAGGAAATCCACAAGCTCGTCCGATGGTTAATGGACGCCACAAGGAAATTGCTGCGCGTGTCAAACACATGAACGGTTCTACTATCAAAACAGCAGGACATGAAGTAAGAAATTAGAGAGAGATAGCATGGGAAAATATCAATTAGATGATAAAGGCAAGGCCTTGGTCCAACGATTCCACGAAAAGCATTCGAAAGGTGGAAGCAGCAAAAAAGACCGAGTGGCTAGCCTTAGAGAACAGTTTTTAAACAAAAACAAGAAAAAGTGAGAGTTGCCTCTCGCTTTTCTTATAGCAGGGAGGGGAATATGGAATTACGCAGACCGACATTGGCAGATAAAGAAGCTGTATTAAACATGATGGCAGAGTTTGAAAAGAGCCGATCAGCCCACGATGGAGGATTTTGGGATACTGAGAACTTTGATTATGAGGAGTGGCTAGAAACTAACCATAATAAAGAAATGGGAATAGGATTGCCGGAAAATCGTGTTCCATCAATTCAGTTCGTATTGTTTGATAAATCAGGCCATGCTTTAGGTTTTTTGAATCTACGGCTGAGACTAAATGAGGGGTTGCTGAATTATGCTGGCCATATTGGTTATTCCATCCGACCGTCTGAAAGAGGTAAGGGCTACGCCAAAGAGTCCCTCCGACAAGGTCTACAAATTGCTAAGGGAAAGAATATCAAACGAGCTTTAGTGACTTGTAGCACAGAAAATCCAGCAAGCCGAGCTGTTATCTTAGCTAATGGTGGAGAGTTGGAGGATGTTCGAAACGGGACGGAGCGCTATTGGATAGAGTTGGAGTAGAAGGATGACATGGAATACACCAAAGCCTGGTGAGTGGAAGAGTGAAGAGCTCAGTCAGGGGCGCATCATTGACTATAAGGCTTTTAACTTTGTCGATGGAGAGGGGGTGCGCAATTCTCTCTATGTAGCAGGTTGCATGTTTCACTGTGAGGGCTGTTATAATGTTGCGACCTGGTCCTTTAATGCAGGCATACCTTATACCCCAGAGTTGGAAGAGCAAATCATAGTAGACCTAGCCCAACCCTATGTTCAAGGCTTGACTTTATTAGGAGGAGAACCCTTCCTAAATACAGGAATCCTCTTGCCGCTCGTGAAACGTATCCGGAAAGAATTGCCAGAAAAAGATATCTGGTCTTGGACGGGATACACATGGGAAGAGATGATGTTGGAGACACCTGATAAACTGGAGCTCTTGTCAATGATTGATATCTTGGTTGATGGACGGTATGATAAAAGCAAGCGTAATCTCATGCTTCAATTCCGTGGCTCTTCCAATCAACGAATTATCGATGTACAAAAATCTATGCAAAGTGGAAAAGTAGTTATTTGGGACAAGCTTAATGATGGGAAGCAAAGCTATGAACAGGTGAAGAGAGAATGAAGAAAAAAGACTTAATAGAAAGACTAGTATCAGAAATAGAGTCCGGAAAAGTAAAAACGCTGGGTATTTACGGTCATGGGGCTTCAGGGAAATCAACCTTCGCTCAGGAATTGTATCAAGCCCTAGATTCTACTACAGTAAATTTGCTAGAAACAGATCCCTATATCACCTCAGAACGTCACCTGGTAGTACCAAAGCAAGCACCTGATCAAAAGGTGACAGCCTGTCTGCCAGTGGCGCATGAACTGGCAAGTTTGCAGAGAGATATTCTCGCCCTGCAGGCGGGTATGGATGTCTTGACAATCGAAGAACCTTGGAAAGCTAGTGAAATCTTGTCTGGTTCTAAACCAATTCTGATAGTCGAAGGGATGTCTGTGGGTTTTCTACCCAAGGAACTCTTTGACAAAACTGTCTGTTTCTACACGAATGAAGAGACAGAATTAAAGAGGCGTCTAGCTCGAGATACGACTGTGAGAAATCGCGATGCGTCCTTTATATTGGCTAGTCAGCAAATGAGACGAGAACAGTATCTGCAATACTATAAAGAAACCGAGTCAAAAGCGGATATCTTGATAAATCAATCAAATGATAAATTTCAGATCAAAACGAATATTATATAGAAGAAAAAATAAAAATTCGCTCTTCATTTATGCTTATTTGAGATAAGGAGCGATAAGAAAACAGTTTCATTCGAAAAATTAAAAAAATCCTGTCAAATCCCTTGCAATCGCAGGGGCTTTGTGTTATTCTATTATGGTGCTGTAAATTACAGCCTTAGCTTTGATGCAAGAGGTTGCGACACGCTCGGTTGCATTGCCACGCAACGCGCGTCGGTTTTCTTGTGGAGCTAGCCTATTATCTTAAATAGACGAAAAGGAGAAAAAGATGGCAAACAAAAAAATCCGTATCCGTTTGAAAGCTTACGAACACCGTACGCTTGACACAGCGGCTGCTAAAATCGTAGAATCAGCTACTCGCACAGGTGCAGAAGTTGCAGGTCCAATCCCACTTCCAACTGAACGTAGCCTCTACACAATTATTCGTGCGACTCACAAATATAAAGACTCTCGCGAACAATTCGAAATGCGTACACACAAACGTTTGATCGATATCATCAACCCAACTCAAAAAACAGTTGACGCTTTGATGAAATTGGATCTTCCAAGTGGTGTAAACGTAGAAATCAAACTTTAATCTAAAGTTTGAAACCTTGAGCATAAAAAACGCTCGTTAAAAACTTTTTGAATAAAAAATATAGAAAAGGAACTATTTTCTCATGACAAAAGGAATCTTAGGGAAAAAAGTGGGAATGACTCAAATCTTCACTGAAGCTGGCGAATTGATCCCTGTAACAGTTATCGAAGCAACTCCAAACGTTGTTCTTCAAGTTAAAACTGTTGAAACAGATGGTTACAACGCTATCCAAGTTGGTTTCGATGACAAACGCGAAGTATTGAGCAACAAACCTGCTAAAGGACATGTAGCAAAAGCTAACACGGCTCCTAAGCGCTTCATTCGTGAATTCAAAAACGTTGAAGGCTTGGAAGTTGGTGCTGAAATCACAGTTGAAACTTTCGCAGCTGGAGACATTGTTGATGTAACTGGTACATCTAAAGGTAAAGGTTTCCAAGGTGTTATCAAACGCCACGGACAATCACGTGGACCTATGGCTCACGGTTCTCGTTACCACCGTCGTCCAGGTTCTATGGGACCTGTTGCACCTAACCGCGTATTCAAAGGTAAAAACCTTGCAGGACGTATGGGTGGCGACCGCGTAACAATTCAAAACCTTGAAGTTGTACAAGTTGTTCCAGAAAAGAACGTTATCCTTATCAAAGGTAACGTACCAGGTGCTAAGAAATCTCTTATCACTATCAAGTCAGCAGTTAAAGCTGGTAAATAATAAGGAAAGGGGAATACAGTCAAAATGGCAAATGTAACATTATTCGACCAAACTGGTAAACAAGCGGGCGAAGTTGTTCTTAACGATGCAATCTTTGGTATCGAACCAAACCAATCTGTTGTGTTTGATGTGATCATCAGCCAACGTGCTAGCCTTCGTCAAGGAACTCACGCAGTTAAAAACCGCTCAGCTGTTTCAGGTGGCGGACGCAAACCATGGCGTCAAAAAGGAACTGGACGTGCTCGTCAAGGTTCTATCCGCTCTCCACAATGGCGTGGTGGTGGAATCGTCTTCGGACCAACTCCACGTAGCTATGCGTACAAACTTCCTCAAAAAGTTCGTCGCCTTGCGCTTAAATCTGTTTACTCAGAGAAAGTTGCTGAAAACAAATTTGTAGCCGTTGATTCTCTTGAATTTACAGCTCCAAAAACTGCTGAATTTGCAAAAGTTCTTGCAGCTTTGAGCATCGATTCTAAAGTCCTTGTTATTCTTGAAGAAGGAAACGAATTCGCAGCTCTCTCAGCTCGTAACCTTCCAAACGTGAAAGTTGCGACTGCTACAACTGCAAGTGTTCTTGACATCGCAAATAGTGACAAACTTCTTGTTACTCAAGCAGCTATCTCTAAAATCGAGGAGGTTCTTGCATAATGAATTTGTATGATGTTATCAAAAAACCTGTTATCACTGAAAGCTCAATGGCTCAACTTGAAGCAGGGAAATATGTATTTGAAGTTGACACTCGTGCACACAAACTTTTGATCAAGCAAGCTGTTGAAGCTGCTTTCGAAGGTGTTAAAGTTGCAAATGTTAACACAATCAACGTAAAGCCTAAAGCTAAACGTGTTGGACGTTACACTGGTTTTACTAACAAAACTAAAAAAGCTATCATCACTCTTACAGCTGATTCAAAAGCAATCGAGTTGTTTGCAGCTGATGCTGAATAATCTAAGGAGGAAATATCGTGGGAATTCGTGTTTATAAACCAACAACAAACGGTCGCCGTAATATGACTTCTTTGGATTTCGCTGAAATCACAACAAGCACTCCTGAAAAATCATTGCTTGTTGCATTGAAGAGCAAGGCTGGTCGTAACAACAACGGTCGTATCACAGTTCGTCACCAAGGTGGTGGACACAAACGTTTCTACCGTTTGGTTGACTTTAAACGTAACAAAGACAACGTTGAAGCAGTTGTTAAAACTATCGAGTACGATCCAAACCGTTCTGCAAACATCGCTCTTGTACACTACACTGACGGTGTGAAAGCATACATCATCGCTCCAAAAGGTCTTGAAGTAGGTCAACGTATCGTTTCAGGTCCAGAAGCAGATATCAAAGTCGGAAACGCTCTTCCACTTGCTAACATCCCAGTTGGTACTTTGATCCACAACATCGAATTGAAACCAGGTCGTGGTGGAGAATTGGTACGTGCTGCTGGAGCTTCTGCTCAAGTATTGGGTCAAGAAGGTAAGTACGTTCTTGTTCGTCTTCAATCAGGTGAAGTTCGTATGATTCTTGGAACTTGTCGTGCAACAGTTGGTGTTGTCGGAAACGAACAACATGGACTTGTAAACCTTGGTAAAGCAGGACGTAGCCGTTGGAAAGGTATCCGCCCAACAGTTCGTGGTTCTGTAATGAACCCTAACGATCACCCACACGGTGGTGGTGAAGGTAAAGCACCAGTTGGTCGTAAAGCACCATCAACTCCATGGGGCAAACCTGCTCTTGGTCTTAAAACTCGTAACAAGAAAGCGAAATCTGACAAACTTATCGTTCGTCGTCGCAACGAGAAATAATTTAAAATTAGTCGCTTAAGCGCTAGATAATCCGCCAGCTCGGTAGCGCTCGTTGAGAGCGCAAGCCGCTGTGGTACTATATTTAAAGGAGAAAATATAAAAATGGGACGCAGTCTTAAAAAAGGACCTTTCGTCGATGAGCATTTGATGAAAAAAGTTGAAGCTCAAGCTAACGACGAAAAGAAAAAAGTTATCAAAACTTGGTCACGTCGTTCAACGATCTTCCCAAGTTTCATTGGTTACACTATCGCAGTTTATGATGGACGTAAACACGTACCTGTTTACATCCAAGAAGACATGGTAGGTCACAAGCTTGGTGAATTTGCACCAACTCGTACTTACAAAGGTCACGCCGCAGACGACAAGAAGACACGTAGAAAATAAGGAGAACATAAATGGCAGAAATTACTTCAGCTAAAGCAATGGCTCGCACAGTACGTGTTTCACCTCGTAAATCACGTCTTGTTCTTGACAACATCCGTGGTAAAAGTGTAGCCGATGCAATCGCAATTTTGACATTCACTCCAAACAAAGCTGCTGAAATCATCTTGAAAGTTTTGAACTCAGCTGTAGCTAACGCTGAAAACAACTTTGGTTTGGATAAAGCTAACTTGGTAGTATCTGAAGCATTCGCAAACGAAGGACCAACTATGAAACGTTTCCGTCCACGTGCGAAGGGTTCAGCTTCACCAATCAACAAACGTACAGCTCACATCACTGTAGCTGTTGCAGAAAAATAAGGAGGTAAAATCGTGGGTCAAAAAGTACATCCAATTGGTATGCGTGTCGGCATCATCCGTGATTGGGATGCCAAATGGTATGCTGAAAAAGAATACGCGGATTACCTTCATGAAGATCTTGCAATCCGTAAATTCGTTCAAAAAGAACTTGCTGACGCAGCAGTTTCAACTATTGAAATCGAACGCGCAGTAAACAAAGTTAACGTTTCACTTCACACTGCTAAACCAGGTATGGTTATCGGTAAAGGTGGTGCTAACGTTGATGCACTCCGTGCAAAACTTAACAAATTGACTGGAAAACAAGTACACATCAACATCATCGAAATCAAACAACCTGATTTGGATGCTCACCTTGTTGGTGAAGGAATTGCTCGTCAATTGGAGCAACGTGTTGCTTTCCGTCGTGCACAAAAACAAGCAATCCAACGTGCTATGCGTGCTGGAGCTAAAGGAATTAAAACTCAAGTATCAGGTCGTTTGAACGGTGCAGATATTGCCCGTGCTGAAGGATACTCTGAAGGAACAGTTCCACTTCACACACTTCGCGCAGATATCGATTACGCTTGGGAAGAAGCAGATACTACATACGGTAAACTTGGTGTTAAAGTATGGATCTACCGTGGTGAAGTTCTTCCAGCTCGTAAAAACACTAAAGGAGGTAAATAACCAATGTTAGTACCTAAACGTGTTAAACACCGTCGTGAATTCCGTGGTAAAATGCGCGGTGAAGCTAAAGGTGGGAAAGAAGTAGCATTCGGTGAATACGGTCTTCAAGCTACAACTAGCCACTGGATCACTAACCGCCAAATCGAAGCTGCTCGTATCGCCATGACTCGTTACATGAAACGTGGTGGTAAAGTTTGGATTAAAATCTTCCCACACAAATCTTACACAGCTAAAGCTATCGGGGTTCGTATGGGATCTGGTAAAGGGGCACCTGAAGGTTGGGTAGCACCAGTTAAACGTGGTAAAGTAATGTTTGAAGTTGCTGGTGTATCTGAAGAGATCGCTCGCGAAGCGCTTCGTCTTGCAAGCCACAAATTGCCAGTTAAATGTAAATTCGTAAAACGTGAAGCAGAATAAGGAGAAGGCATGAAACTTAATGAAGTAAAAGAATTTGTTAAAGAACTTCGTGGTCTTTCTCAAGAAGAACTCGCGAAGCGCGAAAACGAATTGAAAAAAGAATTGTTCGAACTTCGTTTCCAAGCTGCTACTGGTCAATTAGAACAAACAGCTCGCTTGAAAGAAGTTAAAAAACAAATCGCTCGTATTAAAACAGTTCAATCTGAAGCGAAATAATAGACTAGGGAAGGAGAAATTTCAATGGAACGCAATAATCGTAAAGTTCTTGTTGGACGTGTTGTATCTGACAAAATGGACAAGACAATCACAGTTGTAGTTGAAACAAAACGTAACCACCCAGTCTATGGTAAACGTATTAACTACTCTAAAAAATACAAAGCACATGATGAAAACAATGTTGCCAAAGAAGGCGATATCGTACGTATCATGGAAACTCGTCCGCTTTCAGCTACAAAACGTTTCCGTCTTGTAGAAGTTGTTGAAGAAGCGGTCATCATCTAATCAAACCTGAAAGGAGAAAACTGAAATGATTCAAACAGAAACTCGTTTGAAAGTCGCAGACAACAGCGGTGCTCGCGAAATCTTGACTATCAAAGTTCTTGGTGGTTCAGGACGTAAATTTGCAAACATCGGTGATGTTATTGTGGCATCTGTAAAACAAGCTACTCCTGGTGGTGCGGTTAAAAAAGGTGACGTTGTTAAAGCAGTTATCGTTCGTACTAAATCAGGTGCTCGTCGTGCTGATGGTTCATACATCAAATTTGACGAAAACGCAGCAGTTATCATCCGTGACGACAAAACTCCTCGCGGAACACGTATCTTTGGCCCAGTTGCACGTGAATTGCGTGAAGGTGGCTTCATGAAGATCGTGTCACTTGCTCCAGAAGTACTTTAATCAATAAAAACAAACACAGTCCCCTGGCCTAGCCAGGGTGCCCATTGGGCGTAAGAATAAAAGGAGAAAAAAATGTTTGTAAAAAAAGGCGACAAAGTTCGCGTAATCGCTGGTAAAGATAAGGGAACAGAAGCTGTTGTCCTTACTGCCCTTCCAAAAGTAAACAAAGTTATCGTTGAAGGTGTTAACATTGTTAAGAAACACCAACGTCCAACTAACGAACTTCCTCAAGGTGGTATCATCGAGAAGGAAGCAGCTATCCACGTATCAAACGTTCAAGTTTTGGACAAAAATGGTGTAGCTGGTCGTGTTGGTTACAAATTTGTAGACGGTAAAAAAGTTCGCTACAACAAAAAATCAGGCGAAGTGCTTGATTAATCACGAAGGAAAGGAGAAGTATAATGGCAAATCGTTTAAAAGAAAAATATCTTAATGAAGTAGTTCCTGCTTTGACAGAACAATTTAACTACTCATCAGTGATGGCTGTTCCTAAAGTGGATAAGATCGTTTTGAACATGGGTGTTGGTGAAGCAGTATCAAACGCTAAAAGCCTTGAAAAAGCTGCCGAAGAATTGGCCCTTATCTCAGGTCAAAAACCACTTATCACTAAAGCTAAAAAATCTATCGCCGGCTTCCGTCTTCGTGAAGGTGTTGCGATCGGTGCAAAAGTTACCCTTCGTGGTGAACGTATGTACGAATTCTTGGATAAATTGGTTTCAGTATCACTTCCACGTGTACGTGACTTCCACGGTGTTCCAACAAAATCATTTGACGGACGCGGAAACTACACACTTGGTGTGAAAGAGCAATTGATTTTCCCAGAAATCAACTTTGATGACGTTGACAAAACTCGTGGTCTTGACATCGTTATCGTTACTACTGCTAACACTGACGAAGAGTCACGTGCATTGCTTACAGGCCTTGGAATGCCTTTTGCAAAATAATATAGGAGGTATAACTAATGGCTAAAAAATCTATGATTGCTAAGAACAAACGCCCAGCGAAGTTCTCTACTCAAGCATACACTCGCTGTGAACGTTGTGGACGTCCACACTCAGTTTACCGCAAGTTTAAACTTTGCCGTGTTTGCTTCCGTGAATTGGCATATAAAGGTCAAATCCCTGGTGTAACAAAAGCATCTTGGTAATTTAAGATATCAAGGGCGTCAAAACTCTAAGTGAAAATAGGAAATTTGACGAAGAAACTTTAGTTTCTAGGAAAGTTTATCTTTTTCGCGCAGAGTTTAGCCCGGGTTCAGTTGGGCCCGCCAATTTGAACACGAGCTACAGCTTTGGCAAAAAAGACCAATTTTCTTTGGAGCATCGCTCCTGCATCAAATTGCCTATTTTTGCTCTAGCTGTTACGCTCTCTGTATCATGTATTAACTAGCAAGTGCAACTTGCAAACTACTAGTAAGAGGAGAAAAATAAAATGGTTATGACTGACCCAATCGCAGACTTCCTAACTCGTATTCGTAACGCTAACCAAGCAAAACACGAAGTACTTGAAGTGCCTGCATCAAACATCAAAAAAGGGATTGCTGAAATCCTTAAACGCGAAGGTTTTGTTAAGAACGTAGAAATCATCGAAGATGACAAACAAGGCATCATCCGTGTATTCCTTAAATACGGAGCAAACGGTGAACGAGTTATCACTAACTTGAAACGCGTTTCTAAACCAGGACTTCGTGTCTACAAAAAACGTGAAGATCTTCCAAAAGTACTTAACGGCCTTGGAATTGCTATCCTTTCAACTTCAGAAGGTTTGCTTACTGATAAAGAAGCTCGCCAAAAGAATGTTGGTGGGGAAGTTATCGCTTACGTTTGGTAATTGATGATGTGAGAGCGTTAAAAGAATGCAGTGAAAATAGGAAGTTTGTAGCAGGAGCGATGCTCCAAGACAAACTTATCTTTTTCACCAAATTCTTAGCTCGAACTCAAATCAAGATACACAGTTCTTAGAGCGTGTTCAGTTCAGCTCTTGAACTAAACAAGTATCTTAAACCCCGTGAAAACTGGCCTTTATGGCCTGACAATTTAACAGGAGAATAAAAACATGTCACGTATTGGTAATAAAGTTATCGTGTTGCCTGCTGGTGTTGAACTCACTAACAATGACAACGTTGTAACTGTAAAAGGACCTAAAGGAGAACTTACTCGTGAGTTCTCAAAAGATATTGAAATCCGTGTGGAAGGTACTGAAGTAACTCTTCACCGTCCAAACGATTCAAAAGAAATGAAAACTATCCACGGAACTACTCGTGCACTTTTGAACAACATGGTTATTGGTGTTTCAGAAGGATTCAAGAAAGAACTTGAAATGCGTGGGGTTGGTTACCGTGCTCAACTTCAAGGAAACAAACTTGTTTTGGCTGTTGGTAAATCACATCCAGATGAAGTTGAAGCTCCAGCAGGAATTACTTTTGAACTTCCAAACCCAACGACTATCGTTATCAGCGGAATTTCAAAAGAAAAAGTTGGTCAAACAGCTGCTTACGTACGTAGCCTTCGTTCACCAGAACCATACAAAGGTAAAGGTATCCGTTACGTTGGCGAATATGTTCGTCTTAAAGAAGGTAAAACTGGTAAATAATGTTGAGTGGTTGATTTTCAACCACCAACCTCATTACCAACTTTGTGCATAGCACACGATTTAAAATTAAAGAGGTGAAAACTGTGATTTCTAAACCAGATAAAAACAAACTCCGCCAAAAACGCCACCGTCGCGTTCGCGGAAAACTCTCTGGAACTGCTGATCGCCCACGTTTGAACGTATTCCGTTCTAATACAGGCATCTACGCTCAAGTGATTGATGACGTAGCGGGTGTAACGCTCGCAAGTGCTTCAACTCTTGACAAAGAAGTTTCAAAAGGAACTAAAACTGAACAAGCCGTTGCTGTCGGTAAACTCGTTGCAGAACGTGCAAGTGCTAAAGGTATTTCAGAAGTGGTGTTCGACCGCGGTGGATATCTATATCACGGACGTGTGAAAGCTTTGGCTGATGCAGCTCGTGAAAACGGATTGAAATTCTAATAGGAGGACACTAGAAAATGGCATTTAAAGACAATGCAGTAGAACTTGAAGAACGCGTAGTTGCTGTTAACCGTGTTACAAAAGTTGTTAAGGGTGGACGTCGTCTTCGTTTCGCAGCTCTTGTAGTTGTTGGTGACCGCAATGGTCGTGTAGGATTTGGTACTGGTAAAGCTCAAGAAGTTCCAGAAGCAATCCGCAAAGCAGTAGAAGATGCTAAGAAAAACTTGATCGAAGTTCCTATGGTTGGAACAACAATCCCACATGAAGTTCTTTCAGAATTTGGTGGAGCTAAAGTATTGTTGAAACCAGCTGTAGAAGGTTCTGGAGTTGCCGCAGGTGGTGCAGTTCGTGCCGTTGTGGAATTGGCAGGTGTGGCAGATATTACATCTAAATCACTTGGCTCTAACACTCCAATCAACATTGTTCGCGCAACTGTTGAAGGTTTGAAACAATTGAAACGCGCTGAAGAAGTTGCTGCCCTTCGTGGTATTTCAGTTTCTGATTTGGCATAAGAAAGGGGATAAAATGGCTCAAATTAAAATTACTTTGACTAAGTCTCCAATCGGACGCATTCCATCACAACGTAAAACTGTTGTAGCACTTGGACTTGGCAAATTGAACAGCTCTGTTATTAAAGAAGATAATGCTGCTATCCGTGGTATGATCACTGCAGTATCTCACTTGGTAACAGTTGAAGAAGTAAACTAATAAAATTTTAGGGGATGTGCATAAGACCATCCCCTAAAACTAGATATAGTCATCTTAGATGACTCAGTATAGGCGAGTTGATAGGAGAGACAACCTTTTCTCTCTTATCGGCGCTAGCATTTTACAAAAGAGGAGAAAATATATAATGAAACTTCATGAATTGAAACCTGCAGAAGGTTCTCGTAAAACTCGTAACCGTGTTGGTCGTGGTACTTCATCAGGTAACGGCAAAACATCTGGTCGTGGTCAAAAAGGTCAAAAAGCTCGTAGCGGTGGCGGAGTACGCCTTGGTTTCGAAGGTGGACAAACTCCATTGTTCCGTCGTCTTCCAAAACGTGGATTTACTAACATCAACGCTAAAGAATATGCGATTGTTAACCTTGACCAATTGAACGCCTTTGATGATGGTGCTGAAGTAACTCCAGTGGTACTTGTAGAATCAGGAATTGTTAAAGCTGAAAAATCAGGTATCAAGATTCTTGGTAACGGTGAGTTGACTAAGAAGTTGACTGTTAAAGCTGCTAAATTCTCTAAATCAGCTGAAGAAGCTATCACTGCTAAAGGTGGTTCAGTTGAAGTCATCTAAGTGAGGTGACCTATGTTTTTTAAATTATTGAGAGAAGCACTCAAAGTTAAGCAAGTTCGATCAAAGATTTTATTTACAATTTTTATCGTATTTGTTTTTCGTATCGGTACTAGTATTACTGTACCGTGGGTAAATGCAAATAGCTTGAACGCTTTGAGTGGACTATCCTTCTTGAATATGTTGAGCTTGGTGTCAGGGAATGCCATGAAAAACTTTTCAGTTTTTGCTCTTGGAGTTAGCCCTTACATTACAGCCTCAATCGTCGTCCAACTTTTGCAAATGGATTTATTACCAAAGTTTGTGGAGTGGGGCAAACAAGGGGAAGTTGGCCGTAGAAAGTTAAACCAAGCGACTCGATACATTGCACTAGTGCTTGCATTTGTTCAATCAGTCGGTATTACTGCTGGATTTAACGCTCTGTCTGGAGCTAAACTTTTGACTGTACCACTTACACCACAAGTTTTCCTTGTGATTGGAGGGATCTTAACAGCAGGTAGCATGATTGTAACCTGGCTGGGAGAGCAAATCACAGATAAGGGATATGGTAATGGTGTTTCAATGATTATCTTTGCAGGGATTGTTGCTTCAATTCCTGACATGGTTAAGGGCATCTACGTGGACTACTTTGTCAATGTACCAAGTAGTCGATTGACATCGTCTCTCATTTTCGTTGCCATCTTAATCATTGCTGTTTTGTTAATTGTATACTTTACAACTTACGTTGAACAAGCTAAATACAAGATTCCAATTCAGTATACAAAGGTAGCTCAAGGTGCGCCGTCAAGCTCCTATCTTCCATTGAAGATTAACCCTGCTGGGGTTATCCCGGTTATCTTTGCTAGCTCTATTACAGCAGCACCGGCAGCAATTTTACAATTCGTAAGTGCGTCTGGCCTTAATTGGGAATGGGTAAAAACAGCTCAAGAGTTGGTATCTACTTCAACCCCAACAGGTGTTGCTTTGTATGCTCTGTTGATTATTCTCTTTACATTCTTCTATACATTTGTACAGATCAATCCAGAGAAAGCAGCAGAAAATTTACAAAAGAGTGGAGCTTATATCCATGGTGTCCGTCCTGGTAAAGGGACAGAAGAATATATGTCAAAACTTCTTCGTCGTCTCGCAACAGTCGGATCAATCTTCCTAGGTGTGATTTCTATCTTACCTATTGTAGCTAAAGATTTATTTGGTCTTTCAGAAGTTGTCGCTTTTGGGGGAACAAGTTTGCTAATCATTATCTCTACAGGTATCGAAGGAATTAAACAATTGGAAGGTTATCTATTGAAACGTAAGTATGTTGGTTTCTTAGATACAACAGAATAATTGTAATAGAAAATAAAATTCACTATTGCTCAGAGAGTGGAGTGTAAAAATCAAAGACATTGTCAGATTTTTATCTCCTCTCTTCTATTTTGTTTTTAAATAGGAGTTGAAATGAATTTTTGCTTCTATTTAAATACAAAAAAGGAGTTTGAATCATGAATCTTTTGATTATGGGTTTACCTGGTGCAGGTAAAGGGACACAAGCAGCGAAAATTGTTGAACAGTTTCACGTTGCCCACATCTCAACAGGTGACATGTTCCGTGCAGCAATGGCTAACCAAACTGAAATGGGTGTATTAGCTAAGTCTTATATCGATAAAGGCGAATTGGTTCCAGATGAAGTTACAAATGGAATTGTTAAAGAACGTCTTTCTCAAGATGATATTAAAGAAACTGGTTTCTTGTTGGATGGATACCCACGTACAATTGAGCAAGCTCATGCCTTAGATAAAACATTGGCTGAACTTGGAATTAAACTTGAAGGTGTTATCAACATCGAAGTAGATCCATCTTGCCTACTTGAACGTTTGAGTGGTCGTATCATTCACCGTGAAACTGGCGAAACTTTCCATAAAGTATTCAACCCACCAGTTGATTACAAAGAGGAAGATTACTACCAACGTGAGGATGATAAACCTGAGACAGTAAAACGTCGTTTGGATGTCAATATCGCTCAAGGTGAACCAATCATTGCTCACTATCGTGCTAAAGGTCTAGTACATGATATCGAAGGCAACCAAGATATCAATGATGTCTTTAAAGATATCGAAAAGGTATTGACAAATTTGAAATAAAAGCGTTTTTCAGGCTTGCAAAATGTCTTGACAAATGTTATACTGAGTTAGTCTGACTTATAATTGTTGTCTCTGTGTCTAGAGGCATCAAATCGAAATTTAGGGAGGTACTTTTGCGTGGCAAAAGACGATGTGATTGAAGTTGAAGGCAAAGTAGTCGATACGATGCCGAATGCAATGTTTACGGTTGAACTTGAAAATGGACATCAGATTTTAGCAACAGTTTCTGGTAAAATTCGTAAAAACTATATTCGTATTTTAGCGGGAGATCGTGTTACTGTTGAAATGAGTCCATATGACTTGACACGTGGACGTATCACTTACCGCTTTAAATAATCGAAAAACTTGGAGGGATAAGAAATGAAAGTAAGACCATCGGTCAAACCAATTTGCGAATACTGTAAAGTAATTCGTCGTAATGGTCGTGTTATGGTAATTTGCCCAGCAAATCCAAAACACAAACAACGTCAAGGATAAGATAGAAAGGAGAAAACATGGCTCGTATTGCTGGAGTTGATATTCCAAATGACAAACGCGTAGTTATCTCATTGACTTATGTCTATGGTATCGGACTTGCAACATCTCAAAAGATTTTGGCAGCTGCTGGAGTTTCAGAAGATATTCGTGTTCGTGACCTTACATCAGATCAAGAAGATGCTATCCGTCGTGAAGTGGATGCAATTAAAGTTGAAGGTGACCTTCGTCGTGAAGTGAACTTGAACATCAAACGTTTGATGGAAATCGGTTCATACCGTGGTATCCGTCACCGTCGTGGACTTCCTGTCCGTGGACAAAATACTAAAAACAACGCTCGCACTCGTAAAGGTAAAGCTGTTGCGATTGCTGGTAAGAAAAAATAATATAGGAGGTAAAAGTCTTGGCTAAACCAACACGTAAACGTCGTGTGAAAAAGAATATCGAATCTGGTATTGCTCATATTCACGCTACATTTAATAACACTATTGTTATGATTACTGATGTGCATGGTAATGCAATCGCTTGGTCATCAGCTGGTGCTCTTGGTTTCAAAGGTTCTCGTAAATCTACACCATTTGCTGCTCAAATGGCTTCAGAAGCTGCTGCTAAATCTGCACAAGAACACGGTCTTAAATCAGTTGAAGTTACTGTAAAAGGTCCAGGTTCTGGTCGTGAGTCAGCTATTCGTGCTCTTGCTGCCGCTGGTCTTGAAGTAACAGCAATTCGTGATGTGACTCCAGTGCCACACAATGGTGCTCGTCCTCCAAAACGTCGCCGTGTATAATCATTACCTTTACACTGCTTTTCGTTTAAGAGGGAGTAACTAAATGATCGAGTTTGAAAAACCAAATATAACAAAAATTGATGAAAATAAAGATTATGGCAAGTTTGTAATCGAACCACTAGAACGTGGATACGGTACAACACTTGGTAACTCTCTTCGTCGTGTACTTCTTGCTTCTCTTCCAGGAGCAGCTGTTACATCTATCGATATCGATGGAGTATTACATGAATTTGATACAATTCCTGGTGTTCGCGAAGACGTGATGCAAATCATTCTGAACATTAAAGGTATTGCAGTTAAATCATATGTAAAAGACGAAAAGACTATTGAACTTGATGTTGAAGGTCCTGCTGAAGTGACAGCCGGAGATATTTTAACTGATAGTGATATTGAAATCGTAAATCCAGATCATTATCTTTTTACAATCGGAGAAGGTGCTTCATTTAAAGCAACTATGACTGTAAACACTGGTCGTGGTTATGTACCTGCAGATGAAAATAAAAAAGATAATGCCCCAGTTGGAACACTTGCTGTAGATTCTATTTATACACCAGTTACAAAAGTTAACTATCAAGTTGAACCTGCTCGTGTAGGAAGCAATGATGGTTTCGACAAATTAACCCTTGAAATCTTGACAAATGGAACGATTATTCCAGAAGATGCTTTAGGGCTTTCAGCACGTATTTTGACAGAACATCTTGATTTGTTTACAAATCTTACAGAGATTGCTAAATCTGCAGAAGTGATGAAAGAAGCTGATACTGAATCGGACGACCGTATTTTGGAACGTACGATTGAGGAACTTGACTTGTCTGTACGCTCATATAACTGTTTGAAACGTGCTGGTATCAATACTGTGCATGATTTGACAGAAAAATCTGAAGCAGAGATGATGAAAGTAAGAAATCTTGGACGCAAGAGTTTGGAAGAAGTGAAACTCAAACTCATTGATTTGGGTCTTGGATTAAAAGATAAATAAAGGAGGAATACATGGCTTACCGTAAACTAGGACGCACTAGCTCACAACGTAAAGCAATGCTTCGCGATTTGACAACTGACCTTTTGATCAACGAATCAATCGTGACAACTGAAGCTCGTGCTAAAGAAATCCGTAAAACTGTTGAAAAAATGATTACTCTAGGTAAACGTGGTGATTTGCATGCACGTCGTCAAGCTGCTGCTTTCGTACGTAATGAAATCGCATCTGAAAACTATGATGAAGCAACTGATAAGTACACTTCTACTACAGCACTTCAAAAATTGTTCTCAGAAATCGCACCTCGTTACGCAGAACGTAACGGTGGATACACTCGTATCCTTAAAACTGAACCACGTCGTGGTGATGCAGCGCCAATGGCGATCATCGAATTAGTATAAAATCATCAATTTTGTTGAGTGTTATGATGATGGAGCCCTGTGCTCTTAGTCTAGCTCTGGTCTACCGCTAGGACTTTTGTCCTAGCGGGAACACTCATCATAAGA
Source organism: Streptococcus sp. CF4-3 (assembly GCF_024295385.1). Taxonomy (NCBI): domain Bacteria; kingdom Bacillati; phylum Bacillota; class Bacilli; order Lactobacillales; family Streptococcaceae; genus Streptococcus; species Streptococcus sp. CF4-3. The sequence goes on from NZ_JANCPN010000007.1 coordinate 85,029, forward strand.
TGGTAGGGTAGACGCTTGTTTACGAAATTGTTTTTCTTTTAAGAACAATTTCGTAAGCAGGCGTTTTTTAGTTTTTTTGAAGTAAATGTGCTATACTGAGAAAAAAGAAAAATATAGATATGGTTATTTTCTATGATTTCAAAGATGGAGGACCAATATGAAAGCTATTATAACTGTTGTTGGAAAAGATAAGGGTGGTATTGTTGCAGGTGTTGCGACTAAGATTGCTGAATTAGGATTAAATATTGATGATATTTCACAAACTGTCTTGGATGAGTTTTTTACCATGATGGCTGTAGTATCCAGTGATGAAAAACATGATTTTACTCAACTAAGAAATGAGTTTGAAGCCTTTGGCCAGACATTGAATGTCAAAATCAATATTCAGAGCGCAGCTATTTTCGATGCTATGTACAATATCTAGGAGGTGCTTATGGATATTAGACAAGTTACCGAAACTATTGCAATGATTGAAGAGCAGAATTTTGATATTCGTACCATTACCATGGGAATTTCTCTTCTTGATTGTATTGATCCAGATATTGATAAGGCTGCAGATAAAATATATGAAAAAGTTACGACTAAGGCGGCGAATTTAGTGGCAGTCGGTGATGAAATTGCTGCTGAGTTAGGTATACCTATTGTCAATAAACGTGTATCAGTAACACCGATTTCTCTAATTGGTGCGGCTACAAATGCAAGGGACTATGTACCATTAGCCAAAGCTTTAGATAGAGCAGCAAAAGAAATTGGCGTAGATTTTATTGGTGGTTTTTCTGCTTTGGTACAGAAAGGCTATCAAAAAGGAGATGAAATACTCATCAATTCGATTCCACGTGCTTTAGCTGAAACTGATAAAGTTTGCTCTTCAGTAAATATTGGTTCAACAAAGTCAGGAATCAACATGACTGCTGTAGCTGATATGGGTCGAATTATCAAGGAGACAGCTGAGCTTTCAGATATGGGTGCTGCAAAACTTGTCGTTTTTGCCAATGCAGTTGAAGACAATCCTTTTATGGCCGGAGCCTTTCATGGTGTTGGTGAAGCTGATGTTATTATCAATGTAGGTGTTTCGGGGCCCGGTGTTGTCAAACGTGCTTTAGAAAAAGTTCGCGGTCAAAGCTTTGATGTAGTTGCTGAAACTGTTAAAAAGACAGCCTTCAAGATTACTCGGATTGGTCAATTAGTTGGCCAGATGGCTAGTGAAAGACTAGGTGTTGATTTTGGGATTGTTGATTTGAGTTTAGCACCTACTCCTGCAGTGGGGGATTCAGTAGCTCGGGTCCTGGAAGAAATGGGACTGGAAACAGTTGGGACTCATGGGACGACTGCAGCTTTAGCTCTTTTAAATGACCAAGTAAAAAAAGGCGGAGTAATGGCTTGCAACCAAGTCGGTGGTCTGTCAGGTGCTTTCATCCCAGTTTCAGAAGATGAGGGTATGATAGCAGCAGTGCAAAATGGTTCCCTAAATCTTGAGAAATTAGAAGCCATGACTGCTATCTGTTCAGTTGGATTGGATATGATTGCCATTCCAGCTGATACCCCGGCAGAAACGATTGCGGCTATGATTGCGGATGAGGCAGCAATTGGTGTTATTAATATGAAAACCACAGCTGTCCGTATCATTCCAAAGGGTAAAGAAGGCGATATGATTGAGTTTGGTGGCTTGTTAGGAACTGCCCCAGTTATGAAAGTCAATGGAGCTTCTTCGGCTGATTTCATCGCTCGTGGAGGACAGATTCCAGCTCCAATTCATAGTTTTAAAAATTAATAAAAAAATAAAATGATTTAAGTTCAATTTAAGGATAGGTGTGTATACTCTAATCATTAAATAAAGACCTCCTAACTTTATTTAATAGAAATCCTAAACTTTTTCATAATAATCTCCTACAAAAGTCGCTCGTAAGAGTGGCTTTTGTTTTGTATTCTTTAAAAAACTAGTAAAATTTCATTGATTCTGGTCAAATTTTTTAAGAATGGCGACTTTTTTCGAAGTCAAACCAGTCTAAAACCTTGCCATGATTGGCTTTTTGAAAAATTATGGTATAATAGTAGTAGTTTTATTAGATGGAGTAGAATTTTTGAGAAAAAGCTTTCGTGTAAAAAAAGAGAAAGATTTCGACGCCATATTTAAAAAGGGAGCAAGTGTAGCTAATCGAAAATTTGTTATTTATCGATTAGAAAACAATGAAACACATTTTCGAGTAGGTTTATCAGTCAGTAAAAAATTAGGAAATGCTGTGACAAGAAACCAAATCAAGAGAAGAATCCGGCATGTTCTCATTCAAAATAGTAATCAACTTGTTGATAATGTTGATTTTGTTGTGATTGCTCGAAAAGGCGTTGAACTATTAGAATATGCAGAAATTGAAAAAAACTTACTTCATGTTTTGAGATTAGCGAAGATTTACCAGGAAGGAAATAAGAGTGAAGAAGAAATTACAATTGACTAGTTTGTTAGGTTTGTCCTTGTTGGTAATGACTGCTTGTGCAACTAGTGAAGTGTCTGCAGATTCTGCAGACTTTTGGAGTAAACTTGTTTATTTTTTTGCTGAAATTATTCGATTTTTGTCATTTGATGTCAGCATTGGTTTAGGGATTATTCTGTTCACAGTCTTGATTAGAACAATACTGTTACCAGTCTTTCAAACACAAATGGTGGCTTCCAGAAAAATGCAAGAGGCGCAACCTCTTATCAAAGAATTGCGCGAACGTTATCCAGGTCGCGACATGGAAAGTCGTACTAAGCTAGATCAGGAAACACGTAAATTATTTAAAGAATTAGGCATTAAGCAATCCGCATCCTTCTGGCCACTTTTGATTCAAATGCCAATTCTATTGGCTCTTTTCCAAGCTTTATCAAACGTAGATTTTTTGAAGACAGGCCACTTTTTATGGTTCAATCTAGGTGGAGCTGATACCACTTTCGTACTACCTATTTTAGCTGCCCTATTCACCTTCCTCAGTAGCTGGCTTTCAAATAAAGCTTTGCCTGAGAAAAATGGTGCAATGACAGGTATGATGTATGGGATGCCTGTTATAATCTTCTTTTTTGCAATATCTGCTCCAAGTGGTGTCGCTCTTTACTGGGCGGTTTCAAATGCTTATCAAGTATTGCAAACTTACCTTTTGAACAACCCCTTCAAAATCATTGCAGAGCGTGAAGCAGATGTGCAAGCTAAGAAGGATTTAGAAGTTAAGAAAAGAAAAGCTCAAAAGAAAGCACAGAAAAAGAAAAAGTAAGGAGAAATCTGATAATGGTATTATTTACAGGTTCAACAGTTGAAGAAGCAATCCAAAAGGGATTGAATGAATTAAATATTCCGAGAATGAAAGCTCATATCAAAGTTGTTTCGAGAGAAAAAAAGGGATTTTTTGGACTTTTTGGTACAAAACCAGCTCAAGTTGATATCGAAGCAATCAGTGAAACAACTGTTGTAAAAGCAAATCAGCAGGCGATCAAAGGTGTTCCAAAAGAAATTAATGATCAAAATGATCCAGTTAAAACAGTCAGTGAAGCAACCGTTGATTTGGGACATGTAGTTGCTGCTATCAAGAAAATTGAAGAAGAAGGCCAAGAAATTTCTGAAGAAGTCAAGGCTGAAATTCTTAAGAATGATAAAGAAGCCAGCACGATTTTAGAAGAAACAGGCCATATTGAAGTTTTAAAAGAATTGCAACCTGAAGAAACTCAAGATGAAGTTGAGCCTGAAAAAGGCAGCGACTTAGAAAATCTTGGTTTGAAAGTCGAGCCAACATACGACACCGAAAAGGTTGTTGAAGAAGTAACCAATTATGTTCAAGCAATCATCGATGATATGGATGTTGAGGGAACTATTTCTAGCACCTCTAACCGTCGCTCTATCAACATGCAAATTGATACAAATGAGCCAGGCCGTATCATTGGTTACCATGGTAAGGTTTTGAAATCCCTTCAACTTTTGGCACAAAATTACCTCTACAATCGTTATTCAAAAACTTTCTACATTACTATCAACGTGAATGATTATGTAGAACATCGTGCAGAAGTGTTACAGAGTTATGCTCAAAAATTAGCTACACGTGTCTTGGAAGAAGGCCGTAGTCAGATGACAGATCCAATGTCAAGCAGCGAGCGCAAAATTATCCATCGTATCATCTCACGAATGGAAGGTGTTACTAGCTACTCTGAAGGTGACGAACCAAATCGTTACGTTGTAGTTGACACAGAATAAAAAATGAAAAATCAGGGGAAACCTGATTTTTTTCTAACTAAAGAAGGAATAAAATGAAAGAAATCAAGGACTATCTTGCTTATCAAGGGGAACAGTACCGGAATCCTGAAAAAGCAGGAGCTGAAAAGGATAAAATGCTAGACCTGCGTCAAAAAGGGCAGGAAGCGCGAAAGGCATTTACTCACCTAGCGGAATGTTTTCAAGCTAGGCATTCCGATTGGAATTTACACCCCACCAGTCAATGGATGAATCAAGCGCAGAGATTACGACCACATTTCTGGGTTTATATACAGAGAGAGGGGTATGTAACAGAGCCCATGATGGCTCTTCGTTTGTATGGAAATCAGAATAATTGGGGAATCTCTATAGAAGTCAGCTTTGTAGAGAGAAAGAAAGATGAGACCACCTTGTCAAAACAGGCTAAAATATTGGATGTCCCAGTGGTTGATAGAATCTATTATTGGGTTCAGAAAAACGATGAAAGCTATAGAGTACAAGCTACTGAGGAGAATAGACAACTTTTAAGACAACAATTATCCAATCAGGAGATTCGTAAGGTTTTAGTAAAAGTTGATATTCCAGTAGCTGATGAAGATACTATAGATAAAGTTCTAGATAAACTTGATAGAGGTTTTGAAAAACTATCACCTTACTATCAAGTGACTAGAGATTAGTATAATCGGCTGAGTCATTTTATAGTAAATTGTTTTATTGCTATTCTATCTGTTTTTTCATATAATAGTAGAATAGGATATGTGATAAACTTATCACCTTAAATAGAAAGGAAATTCTATGTCAAATCTATCTGTTAATGCTATTCGTTTCTTAGGTATTGACGCTATTAATAAAGCTAATTCAGGTCACCCAGGGGTGGTTATGGGTGCAGCTCCGATGGCTTACAGCCTTTTCACTAAAGAACTTCGTATCAATCCAGCTCAACCAAACTGGATCAACCGCGACCGTTTTATTCTTTCAGCGGGTCACGGATCAATGCTTCTCTATGCCCTTCTTCACCTTTCTGGATTTGAAGATGTGAGCATGGATGAAGTGAAGAGTTTCCGTCAATGGGGATCTAAAACTCCAGGTCACCCAGAATTTGGTCATACAGCAGGGGTTGATGCAACAACAGGTCCTCTAGGACAAGGGATTGCGACTGCGACAGGTTTTGCACAAGCAGAACGTTTCCTTGCAGCCAAGTATAACCGCGAAGGTTATAACATCTTTGATCACTACACATATGTTATCTGTGGAGATGGTGACTTGATGGAAGGTGTATCAAGTGAAGCTGCTTCTTATGCAGGTTTGCAGAAACTTGACAAATTGGTTGTTCTCTATGATTCAAATGATATCAACTTGGACGGTGAGACAAAAGATTCATTCACAGAGAGTGTTCGCGATCGTTACAATGCTTACGGTTGGCATACAGCCTTGGTTGGAGATGGGACAGACTTAGAAGCTATTCAAGCAGCTATTGAAGAAGCTAAGGCTTCAGGGAAACCATCTTTAATTGAAGTAAAAACTGTTATTGGTTATGGTTCGCCAAACAAACAAGGGACTAATGCCGTACACGGTGCCCCTCTTGGTACGGATGAAACTGCAGCAACACGTCAAGCACTTGGTTGGAACTATGAACCATTTGAAATCCCAGCAGAAGTTTATGCTGATTTCAAAGAAAATGTTGCGGACCGAGGTGCATCAGCATATGAAGCATGGACAAAACTAGTTGCAGATTATAAAGGAGCTTACCCAGAGCTTGCTGCAGAAGTGGAAGCAATCATCGACGGACGCGATCCAGTTGAATTGACTTCAGAAGACTTCCCAGCTTTAGAAAATGGCTTTTCTCAAGCAACTCGTAACTCAAGCCAGGATGCTTTAAATGTAGTGGCTGCTAAATTGCCAACCTTCCTTGGTGGATCAGCTGACCTTGCTCATTCAAATATGACTTACATCAAAACTGACGGACTTCAGGACGATGCAAATCGCTTGAACCGTAATATACAGTTTGGTGTCCGTGAATTTGCAATGGGTACTGTCTTGAACGGAATGGCTCTTCACGGTGGACTTCGAGTTTACGGTGGAACTTTCTTCGTATTCTCAGACTACCTTAAAGCAGCAGTTCGTTTATCAGCTCTACAAGGTCTTCCTGTAACCTATGTCTTCACCCACGATTCAATCGCAGTTGGTGAAGATGGACCAACTCATGAACCGATTGAGCACTTGGCAGGACTTCGCGCGATTCCAAACCTTAATGTTTTCCGTCCAGCAGATGCGCGTGAAACTCAAGCGGCTTGGTACCTTGCAGTGAAGAGTGAGAAAACACCAACTGCCCTTGTTTTGACTCGTCAAAACTTGACTGTTGAGGAAGGAACAGACTTTGATAAGGTTGCGAAAGGTGCTTATGTTGTCTATGAAAATGCTACAGACTTTGACACTATTTTGATTGCAACAGGTTCAGAAGTGAATCTGGCTGTTGCAGCTGCGAAGGAATTAGCAAGTCAAGGTGGGAAAGTTCGCGTAGTCAGCATGCCATCTACAGATGTATTTGATGCACAAGATGTAGCTTACAAAGAAGAAATCTTACCAAATGCAGTTCGTCGCCGTGTAGCGGTTGAAATGGGAGCGACTCAAAACTGGTACAAATACGTTGGTCTTGATGGAGCAGTTCTCGGTATTGATACCTTTGGAGCATCTGCCCCAGCTTCAAAAGTGTTGGCAGAGTATGGATTTACAGTTGAAAACCTAGTAGAACTTGTAAACAACTTGAAATAAGAAAAATCAGAGCTTTGCTCTGGTTTTTTATTGACTTAAAACTAAGGTGCAATCTTGTAAAAAATAGTGAAATTTGATATAGTAGTTTTATCTGAATTACAAAGGAGAAAATACAATGAATGCAAATTTAACATTTGTGATTATGCTTGTAGGGATGTTTGCCTTGATGTTCTTTATGCAACGTTCTCAAAAGAAACAAGCTGAAAAACGCATGGAGAGTCTCAATAAACTTCAAAAAGGCTATGAAGTCATTACTATCGGTGGTTTATACGGTACAGTTGATGAAGTTGATACCGAAAACAGAACGATTGTACTTGATGTAGACGGAGTTTACTTGACTTTTGAACTTGGAGCTATCAAATCTGTCTTGCCACTTAAAGAGGCTGTTACATCAGAAGGCACAGTTGTTGATGGTGAAAGCGCGATTGAAGAATAAAACGGGGTGGATCTCATACCCCTTTTTCTATGAAGATGGGGAATAATAATGAAGAAAGTTGTTTTTGTATGTCTTGGTAATATTTGCCGCAGTCCTATGGCAGAATTTGTTATGAAATCTTTAACCGATGATTATGAGATTGAAAGTAGAGCAACTTCTTCTTGGGAACATGGAAATCCAATTCACAAAGGAACTCAGAAAATTTTTAAAGCTCACGAGATTCCTTACGATTCATCAAAAACATCACAGCAAATTTCTAAGGGTGATTTTGAATATTTTGATTATGTCATTGGGATGGACGAGTCCAATCTTCTAGATTTGACTCGGATGTGTCCTCAAGACCAACAACACAAGCTAGAGGCATTTGCTTCTGAGGGTGTTCCTGATCCATGGTATACAGGTGATTTTGATGAAACTTACGATCGAGTTTTAACTGGTTGCCAAGCTTGGCTAACACGTTTAGAAAATGAGGCAAAAAATGGATAATTTAAAGAAATTCTATGATAAGTACAGTGTTTATATAACGCGTCCTCGTTTGGAAATTGCAACAGTAGTAGTCATAGCTCTTTGTGCTATATTTGTATTTGTAGGGAATATGCCTAAGCAAGGAGTTTTGAAACTGGATGGCGATTCACTTGTATATGATGGCAGTATTGTACGTGGAAAGATGAATGGCAAAGGCACAATGACCTTCTCAAATGGCGACACTTATACTGGTGAATTTAAAAATGGAGCATTTAACGGGAAAGGAACCTATCAAGCTAAAGAAGGCTGGGTTTATGAAGGCGACTTTGTTAATGGCCAAGCTGAAGGAAAAGGAAAACTGACTACAGAGCAAGAAGTTGTCTATGAAGGCGACTTTAAACAAGGGCTCTTCCAACAAGCACAATAACCTCCTCTTAGAGGAGGTTATATACCACACCTATAGAAAGCGCTTACATGGAAATTGAGACGCCTTTCAATGCCTTTTTACAATGAAGTTTGTGAAAAATAAAAGTTTTATGGGATTATTCACAAAGTATAAGCTAAAAAGCGTATGGGTAGGGCTGTGCAAAATTATTTTCACAAGCGAATAAAAAAAGTTTGTGAAATTTCTATGAAACTGTTTACAAATCTTGAAAAAAGAGTTATAATAAGATTGTGAAAAAATTAACAAAGGACTTACAATCCTTGAAAGCTATGGAGGAAAATATGGCTGATAAAAAAACTGTAACACCAGAGGAAAAGAAACTCGCTGCTGAAAAGCATGTCGATGGTTTGGTGCAAAAAGCTTTAGTTGCCCTTGAAGAAATGCGTAAACTTGACCAAGATCAAGTCGATTATATTGTAGCAAAAGCTTCAGTTGCAGCTCTTGATGCCCACGGAGAATTGGCTCTACATGCCTTTGAAGAAACAGGACGTGGAGTATTTGAAGATAAAGCGACTAAGAACTTATTTGCCTGTGAGCACGTAGTAAACAACATGCGCCACACTAAAACAGTTGGTGTTATTGAAGAAGACGATGTGACAGGATTGACTCTTATTGCTGAACCGGTTGGTGTTGTTTGTGGTATCACTCCAACAACAAACCCTACTTCAACAGCAATCTTTAAGGCTTTGATTTCATTGAAGACTCGTAATCCTATTGTCTTTGCATTCCACCCGTCAGCTCAAGAATCATCAGCTCACGCTGCTCAAATCGTGCGTGATGCTGCGATTAAAGCAGGTGCTCCTGAAAACTGTGTACAGTGGATTACTGAACCATCTATGGAAGCAACTAGCGCATTGATGAACCACGAAGGTGTTGCAACAATCCTTGCAACAGGTGGGAATGCCATGGTTAAAGCTGCATACTCATGTGGTAAACCAGCTCTTGGGGTAGGTGCCGGAAACGTTCCAGCTTATGTTGAAAAATCAGCTAATATTCGCCAAGCTGCACACGATATCGTAATGTCTAAATCATTTGACAACGGTATGGTCTGTGCATCTGAACAAGCGGTTATTATTGATAAAGAAATTTATGATGAATTTGTAGCAGAGTTCAAATCTTACCACACTTACTTTGTAAACAAAAAAGAAAAAGCTCTTCTTGAAGAGTTCTGCTTCGGTGTGAAAGCAAACAGCAAAAACTGTGCTGGTGCAAAATTGAACGCTGACATCGTTGGTAAACCAGCAACTTGGATAGCAGAACAAGCAGGATTTACAGTTCCAGAAGGAACAAATATTCTTGCTGCAGAATGTAAAGAAGTTGGCGAAAAAGAGCCGTTGACTCGTGAAAAATTATCACCAGTTATCGCAGTTTTGAAATCTGAAAGCCGCGAAGACGGTATTGAAAAAGCCCGTCAAATGGTTGAATTTAACGGTCTTGGGCACTCAGCAGCTATCCATACAGCTGATGAAGAATTGACTAAAGAATTTGGTAAAGCTGTTAAAGCTATTCGTGTTATCTGTAACTCACCTTCTACTTTCGGTGGTATCGGGGATGTTTATAATGCCTTCTTGCCATCATTGACACTCGGATGTGGTTCTTACGGACGTAACTCAGTTGGGGATAACGTTAGCGCCATTAACCTCTTGAATATCAAAAAAGTCGGAAGACGGAGAAATAACATGCAATGGATGAAACTTCCTTCAAAAACATACTTTGAACGTGATTCAATTCAATACCTTCAAAAATGTCGTGACGTTGAGCGTGTCATGATCGTTACTGACCACGCTATGGTAGAGCTTGGTTTCCTCGATCGTATCATCGAGCAGCTTGACCTTCGTCGCAATAAGGTTGTTTACCAAATCTTTGCAGATGTAGAACCAGATCCAGATATCACTACAGTTGAACGTGGTACTGAGATTATGCGTTCCTTCAAACCAGATACAATCATTGCTCTTGGTGGTGGATCACCAATGGACGCTGCTAAAGTAATGTGGCTCTTCTACGAGCAACCAGAAGTGGACTTCCGTGACCTTGTACAAAAATTCATGGATATCCGTAAACGTGCCTTCAAATTCCCATTGCTTGGTAAGAAGACTAAATTCATCGCTATCCCAACTACATCTGGTACAGGATCTGAAGTAACTCCATTTGCCGTTATCTCTGATAAAGCAAACAACCGTAAATACCCAATCGCTGACTACTCATTGACACCAACTGTGGCAATCGTAGATCCTGCTTTGGTATTGACAGTTCCTGGATTTGTTGCGGCAGATACTGGTATGGACGTATTGACTCACGCAACTGAAGCTTACGTATCACAAATGGCTAGCGACTACACTGACGGTCTTGCTCTTCAAGCGATCAAACTCGTATTTGAAAACCTTGAAAGCTCAGTTAAGAATGCAGACTTCCACTCACGTGAGAAAATGCATAATGCTTCAACTATTGCTGGTATGGCCTTTGCGAATGCCTTCTTAGGTATTTCTCACTCAATGGCTCACAAGATTGGTGCACAATTCCACACAGTTCACGGACGTACAAATGCAATCTTGCTTCCATACGTTATCCGTTACAATGGTACACGCCCAGCTAAGACAGCTACATGGCCTAAGTACAACTACTACCGTGCAGATGAGAAATATCAAGATATCGCTCGTATGCTTGGACTTCCAGCTTCTACTCCAGAAGAAGGGGTTGCATCTTATGCTAAAGCTGTTTACGAACTCGGTGAGCGCGTAGGTATCGAAATGAACTTCAAAGCACAAGGTGTTGACGAGAAAGAATGGAAAGAACATTCACGCGAATTGGCCTTCCTTGCTTATGAAGATCAATGTTCACCTGCAAACCCACGTCTTCCAATGGTTGATCATATGCAAGAAATAATCGAAGATGCTTACTATGGTTACAAAGAAAGACCAGGACGTCTTAAATAATTGATTATCAGTCAGAGGCAGGAGTAATCCTGCCTCTTTTTATAGTTTTTCAAAATAGAAGAGGTTAAAAGTTTAACAAAAAGTTTTGTAAATAACTATAAAGATGTATATTGATAGACTTTTGACAAAGGGAATCTATATAAAATTGTGTATCTAGAAAATAGAAAACTGAAGTGAAAATCAACGTCAGCGCTTGCAATAAAACTAAAATAGTTATATAATAGGTTTGTTGAAAGGTGATTTGTAGTGATTCAAGTTACTCTTTTCACAATAAAATTTTCATGATTTTCATAAGGAGGAAATCACTAATGGTAGTTAAAGTTGGTATTAACGGTTTCGGTCGTATCGGTCGTCTTGCTTTCCGTCGTATCCAAAACGTAGAAGGTGTTGAAGTTACTCGCATCAACGACCTTACAGATCCAGTTATGCTTGCACACTTGTTGAAATATGACACAACTCAAGGTCGTTTCGACGGAACTGTGGAAGTTAAAGAAGGTGGATTCGAAGTTAACGGTAAATTCGTTAAAGTTTCTGCTGAACGCGATCCAGAACAAATCGACTGGGCTAACGACGGTGTAGAAATCGTTCTTGAAGCGACTGGTTTCTTTGCTAAGAAAGAAGCTGCTGAAAAACACTTGCATGCAGGTGGCGCTAAGAAAGTTGTTATCACTGCTCCTGGTGGAAATGACGTTAAAACAGTTGTATTTAACACTAACCACGACGTTCTTGATGGTACTGAAACAGTTATCTCAGGTGCTTCATGTACTACAAACTGCTTGGCTCCAATGGCTAAAGCTCTTCAAGATAACTTCGGTGTTGTAGAAGGATTGATGACTACTATCCACGCTTACACTGGTGACCAAATGATCCTTGATGGACCACACCGTGGTGGTGACCTTCGTCGTGCTCGCGCTGGTGCTGCAAACATCGTTCCTAACTCAACTGGTGCTGCTAAAGCTATCGGTCTTGTAATTCCAGAATTGAATGGTAAACTTGACGGATCTGCACAACGCGTTCCAACTCCAACTGGATCAGTTACTGAATTGGTAGCTGTTCTTGAAAAGAACGTTACTGTTGACGAAGTGAACGCAGCTATGAAAGCAGCTTCAAACGAATCATACGGTTACACAGAAGATCCAATCGTATCTTCAGATATCGTAGGTATGTCATATGGTTCATTGTTTGACGCAACTCAAACTAAAGTTCTTGACGTTGACGGTAAACAATTGGTTAAAGTTGTATCATGGTACGACAACGAAATGTCTTACACTGCACAACTTGTACGTACTCTTGAATACTTCGCAAAAATTGCTAAATAATTTCTGAGTCGAAAAAGCAAGACCGATTGGTCTTGCTTTTTGTATCTATAAAAATGGATGATAAAATCATCCATTTTGTTTTAATTCTCTTTCAAATGTATCTGAGAGTGCGGTAAAGCTTAATTTATTTAAAGTCAGAGGGTGGATAAAGGATAGTTTAAATGCGTGAAGCATCAGTCTCTTGTTTTTTGAGTGTGAGTTGTAGAGAGGGTCCCCGAGGATTGGATGTCCGTGGTGAGATAGGTGGACTCGGATCTGATGAGTACGTCCTGTTTTTAATCTACACCGAACGAGACTGGTTTTGTTTTGAAATTGTTTTAACCGAGTTACATGAGTTTCGGCGTATTGACCATTTTTTTGATCCACAATTCTTTTTCTACGATCGTGGCGATTGCGACCAATTTTATCTCGGTAGATTAAGTCCTTAGCCCCTAATCTTCCATCAACCAGAGCCCAGTATTCTCGAGAAATCTCTTTCTTTTCTAATAAGCGATTAAGGATAGGAAGGATGAATGGATTCTTCGCAAACAGTACGAGACCGCTTGTTTCCATATCCAAGCGATGAACAACATAGCAGGTTTGGCCGACATAGGCGCTGACATGATTGAGAAGAGCTATCTCGTCTGGCTGATTTCCATGTGTCTTCATACCCTCAGGTTTATTGACGATAATTAAATGTTGGTCTTGATAGACTTCTTCGACAAGTTTGGGATTTCCCCATAGAATTTTTTTTGTAGGATAATCTTCCTCGTCGAAAATCAATTGGCACTCATCTCCAGCCTTGACCGTTTGATGCCAGTGGACTTCTTCTTGATTAATGAGGATGTGTTTCTTGATTCTCAAAAAGTGCCTAATTTTTCTAGGTATTAACAACTGTTCTTCTAGAAAATGTTTGACAGTCATTTCGGGTAGAGAGTTGGGGATCGTAAAGGTAAATTTCATACTGATATTGTAACAAAAATCAATTTATTTGGACAGGGGAACTAGCAAAATTCTTGTCTTCCTATGGGGAAGATGATAAAATATACGCATGAAATTAGATACCTTATTTGAAAAATTTCTTTCTTTATTTAAAAAAGAAGAATCTGAAATTGAAAAAACAGAAATGAATGGAATTGAACAAGAAGAAAGTGTGTCGAGCAATTTACGGCGTTCAAGAGCAGGGCGAAAGAAAGCGGGGGCAATTGGCCCTGTTCGAAAATTTTGGCGTCGCTATCATCTGACAAAAATCTTTTTGATTCTTGGGCTTAGTGCCAGCTTGTTTGTTGGGGTCTATTTGTTTGCTCTAGCAAAATCGACAAATGTTACCGACTTACAAAACGCTTTAAAAACTCGCACTCTGATTTTTGACAGAGAGGAAAAAGAAGCAGGCGCCTTGTCAGGTCAAAAAGGCACCTATGTCGAACTTTCGGACATCAGTGAAGACTTACAAAATGCCGTCATTGCTACAGAAGATAGAAGTTTCTATAAGAACGATGGTATTAACTATGCTCGTTTTTTCCTAGCGATAGTGACGGCTGGACGCTCAGGTGGTGGTTCTACAATTACTCAGCAGTTGGCGAAGAATGCCTATCTTTCTCAAGATCAGACTGTACAGAGAAAGGCGAAAGAATTCTTTTTAGCTTTGGAGTTAACAAAAAAATATAGCAAGAAAGAAATTCTGACTATGTACTTGAACAATGCCTACTTCGGAAACGGAGTTTGGGGTGTTGAAGATGCAAGTAAAAAATACTTCGGGGTCTCAGCTTCTCAACTGACACTTGATGAAGCTGCAACTTTAGCTGGAATGCTCAAAGGACCAGAATTGTATAACCCTTTGAATTCTATTGAAGATTCTACTAATCGTAGAGACACCGTTCTCCAAAACATGGTCGCTGCTGGCTATATTGATAAAGACAAAGAAGCGGAAGCTTCGGGTGTTGATATGGCCTCTCAACTGCAAGATGCTTATGAAGGTAAAGTTTCAGACTACCGATATCCATCCTATTTTGATGCTGTTGTTAATGAAGCAATTGAAAAGTATAATTTAACTGAAGAAGAAATTGTGAACAACGGCTATCGTATATACACAGAATTAGATCAGAATTACCAGGCTAATATGCAGGTCATTTATGAAAATACAGCTCTCTTTCCAACCGCAGAAGATGGAACTCATGCTGAGTCGGGCAGTGTTGCTCTAGAACCAAAAACAGGAGGAGTTCGAGGAGTTGTTGGTCGTGTAGCAGGAGATGATAAAGCCGGTTTCCGAAATTTCAACTATGCAACTCAATCAAAAAGAAGCCCAGGTTCAACTATTAAGCCCTTAGTTGTCTATACCCCAGCAGTAGAAGCCGGTTGGGCTCTAAATAAAGAGTTGGACAATCATACTATGGAGTATGGTGATTACAAGGTAGATAACTACGCAGGAATAAAAACATCTCCAGAAGTTCCAATGTACCAAGCTTTAGCTGAATCCCTAAACCTTCCTGCAGTAGCCACGGTTAAGGAACTTGGTATTGACAAGGCTTTTGAATCAGGCGAAAGATTCGGGCTAAACTTAACCAATGTAGATCGTGTGTTGGGTGTTGCACTGGGTGGTGGTGTGGAAACTAGTCCACTGCAAATGGCGCAAGCTTATGCAGCATTTGCAAACGAAGGTTTGATGCCTGAAGCACATTTCATTACACGTATTGAAAATGCAAGTGGGCAAGTCATTGCTACTCATAAGAATTCTCAAAAACGAGTGATAGATAAATCCGTAGCGGATAAAATGACTAGTATGATGCTAGGGACATTCACAAACGGTACAGGGATAAGTTCATCACCAGGTGATTATGTTATGGCCGGGAAAACAGGTACAACAGAAGCAGCCTTCAACCCGGTGTATACGAGTGACCAGTGGGTTATCGGCTATACGCCAGATGTAGTCATTAGTCACTGGCTTGGTTTCCCGACAACCGATGAAAATCATTATCTAGCAGGTTCGACATCAAATGGCGCCGCTCATATTTTTAGAAGTATGGCAGAAACAATTCTTCCTTATACACCAGGAAGTACATTTACAGTTGAAAATGCCTATAAAATAAATGGGATTGCTCCTAAAAATGTTCCAAATCAGTCTGCTGACAATGGTGGAGGGCAGTCAAATGACTCTATAAATGATATCCAAAGTAGAGCTCAGAACCTTATTGATGAAGCAGAAAAAGCTATTTCAGATGCAAAAATTAAAGAAAAGGCAAAAACCGTCTGGGATACAATTGTGGATTTGTTCCAATAAATTTTTTAAAAGACAAGAGCATAACTCTTGTCTCTTTTTATATCCTAAAAAGTCTAAAAATATATCCCAACGAAATATCAAACATTCAAAAAAATATAATCAAGCAAGATAAATAACAAAATAGAAGAAATGTCATAATTCGTCTCTACCTTTGCTATACTATTGGCAGAAAAGGAGAACGACTATGTTAGACATGAATTATCACGAAGTAAAAGCTATTGTACATAAGTGTAGAAAAGAATACTACCTTCATTTATGGGAAAAAGAAGATTGGGATCAAGAGGGAATGATTTGCCTACATGAATTATTAGAAAATCACCCTGATTTTAAGGAAAATAAAAATAAGGAATTTTATACCTACTTCAAAACAAAGTTTCGAAATCGAATTTTGGATGCAGTTCGAAAACAAGAAAGTTATAAAAGAAGATTGGATCGACAAGCTTATGAAGAAGTGAGCGAGATTAGCCATCGATTAGGCGAAGGGGGGTTGTTGATAGATGAGTCTTACGCACTACAAGAAGTGCTTAAAGAGTATCGAGCAGGATTAGGGAAAGAAAAATTGGAGTTATTTGAACGATTGTTAGCTGATGAGCGATTCAAAGGAAGAAAAGCAATGTTGAAAGAACTAAAGCATGTGCTAAGAGATTTTTCTCCAAAAAGATAAAAAAACAAATCAAACTAGTTGACAAGAATCTAAAAGTAGGTATAATAGAAAGAGTT
>NZ_JANCPN010000008.1:0-95382 GCF_024295385.1 Streptococcus sp. CF4-3
GTTTTAGAGGACTAAATGAAGTCTGAATTGCCTGATAGAGATGTAGTATTGATTAAGCAATCAACAAATAATGTACAAAACAAAAATAAAGTACACTTTTTAAAGAATGTACTTTATGCTTCTAATTCAGTTGTATCAATAGTTTAGCTCTAGTTTAGTCAATTGTACATAAATTTTTAGTTTTAAAAGTATATAATTAATCGTAAATTTATTTAAAGAAGGTTTAAAGATGAGCATATTATCTGATAAACTAAAAGCCAAGAGAAAAGAAAAAGGATTCTCACAAAAAACACTTTCCGAAGGAATTTGTGAGCAAAGCCAAATCAGCAAAATAGAACGTGGTAACTATATGCCTGCTGCTGATTTACTCTATAAACTTGCAAATCGGCTTCAAGTTCCCTTAGATTATTTTTTCGATGAACAGATTAAAATGACTTCCAATATAGCACCGTTTAAGAAATTAGCAGAAAAATTACTTGAAGATCGTAATTACGAGGATTTAGAATACCTCTTAAACTTAGAAAAAGAAAAGTATCAGTATCTGTCTACTGAGGATGAATTTTATCTTCTATGGATTCAAGCGATTATCCTTTTCTACTTACATAGTTCCAAAGATGAAGCTATCACCAGTCTAGAAAACGCTTTGCCAAAGCTTTCGGTCAGCTCATCTGTGTATCTTAAACTCCTCAATACTTTATCTAATTTTTATTTTTCTGTAGGGCGTGATGCAGAATACGAAGAAAATAACTCACTTCTTATCAGTTTGTATCAGGAAAAAGATTTAAACCACCAAGAGTATTTATTTGGTTATATTCGAGTTAAACATAATTTCGCCTATTATTTACACTCTAAAGGTAAGGAATTAGAAGCCGTCCAAGAAGCCTTAGAAACCATTGACTTTTGTAAACAAAAAGAGACCAGCTATCAGCTGGCGCCTCTTTTAACTATCGTTGCAAATGCCGGAAAAGATTTTTTAAAGCACGATGAAATTCTTGACTATTATTTACAGGCTCGTGATATCTGTTAAATATACGAGCACAAGCTCATGATGGCTAAGATTGATCATTTTTTAAAAGATAAGGATAGGTGACTTCAATCGTAATAAGTTATAATTACCAATTAGCTAGAAACGTAAAAGTGGAGAGGAACTAATATAGTTTTCTCCACTTTTGTTAATATCCCCTCTTCCATTTGTATCCCGCCAAACTTACTAATACAAGTAAAACTAAATTAAAGATGATAAAGAAAATCGTAAAACTAAATAATCCATTCTGTGCCAAATCTTCCGTGTAAAGTTCAGTCTCTGTAAAGAACAGATAAATTCCATATCCCTCCACGAAAATAAGAAAACTGACAAAACCAATAAGGAAAAGTCCACTAGCAATAAGAAAGAGTCTCCATAAAAGAATGAGAATTCCTCCTACTGCTATAAAAATTACCGGGATAAGGAGTAAATCATTCATGACTTGTTCCTTCCTAATTAATCAACTGACGGTAATGGGTGGCAAGAGAGGAATCAAATTCCTCTAGCTTTTGAACTAAGTCCAAATACTCCTCTTTCTCATGATCTTCAAAGTCCACACCTCGGTGATTCTGAAGAGCGATTTCCAATTGACTAGTGAGTTCTCGTTTGGAAAAGCTGTAATCGCCTGTCACTTCCTCATAATGTTTCTTTAGCTCCTTGTAGGCTTGGTATTCTTCAGGTGTTTGAAATCCCTGTACCAAAGCCTCTTCTAATTGATAATAGGTATCTTCCATCATAATCGTTACCTCGTTTCTTTCTATCTTTATTCTACCGCGCTTTTCTTTTCTTGTCCGCTATTTGTATCTATTTTTTACTCCAATTCAAAAGAAAGTTGTTCTTGCTTTTCTTTTCCTTTTTCATGGAATTGTCTTAAGGCCTGATCAATAATATCTAAATCCGTTTCCGTTTCAATCAATGGCGCGAGTACATCGTATTCGGCCTTTTTAGTTTGATAATCCTCTTCCTTTGGAAAGTTTTTCTCAATTTCTACCTTAGCAGTAGTCCATTTATCCTTTAATTCATCCAATAAGTTCTGAGTTTTCACTTGGTCCTCTTTAATATGATCAATCGTATGCTGAAGCCTTTGAATCGTCCCCAAAGGAGAATACAAATCTAAACTGACAGAATACTGATTTTCTCCTACAATCTTAACAGAGAAGGTTTCAGGAAGAGGTTGATTTGTTGGAAGACTAAGCATTTTAATGTCAAATCCTCGATAGCTTGCTAGGGTTCGGAATTCTTTGCTGTCAGATTGATTATGACGGATAAGACGGTGTAGGGATTCACCTGCTTCAGCTCGTTGATCAAAAACTTGCTTGCCTACTGTCATAGAAAATGCTTGGTCTTTCGACACTTCAGACTGTTGAATATCGCCTTCATACTTGCTTAATCGTTTCTCAAGAATGGGCATATTTTCTTCACAGTAGGAGATTGTATGACGATAGTGATCCTTGCTGCGTTGAAAGGCGCGTCTTTGATTTTCTAATAGAGTTAGATCATTCTCTAGTTCCATCTTATATTTGAGATAAGGATTACCTGTTGCTAGTGCCTTAAAATCAGAAGCTGTCATAGTCTGTTCATCAATGTCTTCCGCAGCACGAATTGGCTCCTTAGAAGTCATAATCTGCTTAATATAACGGAGTTTGTTCTCCTGAGTTGCCCATAGATAATTATCAAATGAACCTTTTGTAATGTAGTGGTAAATATCCACTTCCTTATTTTCATTTCCTTGTCGGATAATCCGTCCATTGCGTTGCTGAATGTCACTTGGTCTCCACGGTACATCCAGGTGATGAACTGCTTTCATCTTGCTCTGAACATTTAAACCTGTTCCTCCTTTTTCAGTTGAGGCAAGTAAGATCCGCACCTCTCCTGCATTGACCTTTCGAGACAAACTATTCTTCTTTTCATCACTATTGGCATCATGTACAAAGGCAATTTCCTTACTAGGGACTCCTCTATCAACTAATAAAGCCTTAATCTCAGAATAAACATCAAAGCCATTGTCCTTTTTCTTAGGTGTTCCAATATCTGAAAAAATCATCTGAGTAGCCTTATTTTCCATTCCTTCACGATAAATTCTTTCAACATTATCCACTACCTGAAGCAGTTTATGATTGTCTGCTAGACTATAACTAGAGTCTAATAAACGCATATCAATAGCTAGTTTCCGTGCCTCACCTGTTATCTTTAACATGTTATCCTGACTCGGATCAACTGTTCCACATTTAACCGCATCTGACCTCATAACTAATTCTTCTAGATAGAGTTTCTGGTTTTCAGTTAACTCACTCTCAATAGGTATAATACGAGCTTCTGGAACAGGTAAATCCAACATATCTTGTGTTTGAATGTCGGCTGTTTCTTTATAGATTTTCATCAACTCAGGTAGATTGACAAACTTTTTAAATCGTTTCTTAGGTTGGTACTTATCCCCTGTAGGAGCTAATTCCATAGAGTTTTGAATTTCTCCAAAAGCACCTACCCAAGAGTCAAAATAATCAACTTGATAGCGTTTTAAGATATCTGGTTGAATATAGTTCATCATAGTGTATAACTCACTAATAGAATTTGAAACAGGTGTTCCTGTCGCAAAGACAATATTTTTAAAATCATGTTCTTCCTGAATCTGTCGAACCTTCATTTCCATATCCACATTCTTCTTAGAAGTTGTATTGGTAATCCCTGCTACATTTCCAAGTCCAGTAATGGGACGTATATTTTTAAAGTGATGTGCTTCATCCACAAAGAGAAAATCAATTCCTAAGTTCTCAAAATCAATAAAACTATCACGATTAAAGCGTTGGAGTTCTTCCAATTGTTTCTCTAGACCACTTATTGATTGTTCTGCTTCTTTAACAGTATACTTATTTTCAGAATGTGTTTTAATCTCTCGTAGTTCATTAAGTTTATCCTCGATATAATTCATCTGTCTTTCTTTACTGACAGGGATCTTTTCAAATTGAGAATCCCCAATGACAATGGCATCGTAATCTCCTGTAATAATACGTGACACAAACTGTTTTCTTCTTGCCTTCACAAAATCTTTCTTAGTAGTCACAAAGACCTTTTTAGTAGGGAAAAATTTCATGATTTCTTGGCCAAATTGAGCAGATAAACTAGAGGGCACCACATACAAGGGCTTATGAACCATCCCCAACTCTTTTAATTTAAACCCAGCACCAAGCATGGTCAAGGTCTTTCCTGAACCTACCTCATGAGCTAATAAAGCTCTTTTTTCTTCTACGATTCTTTGAATGGCATTCTCTTGATGAGGACGAAGACTGATGTTTTGTGCCAAGCCATAAATGACTAGATGGCTACCGTCATACTCTCGACTAACCGTTCGATTATAAAGACGATTATAACTTTCTTCAATGACTTGTTGGACTTCTGGATACCGTGAGACAAATTCTTGAAAGAGCTCTTGTAAATGCTGCTCTTTTGCTCTTAGAACAGAGGTTTTTTCCAAATCTGTGATGGTCTTTTTCTTTTCCCCTTCCGTAACAGTCATAGTAATAGTCGGTTGGTTCGAATTAAGTAAATTCTCAAAAATCTTTCTTCCTGTATCATAACGTGAGCCACTGACTCCAAGACTACTATCTTTGGCACTTGGATAGCGATAAGCAAATGATGTCCTTAAATGAACCTGCCCATCGACAGGATTCACTTCAATGACTTGTTCAACATCAGGCGAAGACAATTCAAATTCACGGTTGGTAAAACATTCAAAGGCAAATTTACCATAAACGGATTGAGGAATCCAACGTGACCCTATTTTAAACTCAATATCTGCCAGATGAATCCTTGGAGGGCGAACAGATTCTAACAAATCTAAAGCATGAGACCAGTCACATTCTTGATTGTTTTCCTCTACTAATAGTTGAACTACTTCTATCTTGTTGAGAATATCTCCTGACAAAAACTGGTTCTTAGAAAGATATTTTCTTTCCCCTCTTAAATAGCTTTCTGGATCCATTAAGATCTGGTCACCCAACTCATCTAAAATAGCTGCTTGGCTATGTTCAGGGTAAATTGATACCATATAGTCTATATCAACCCCTCTACCATCTGATAAACTGGAGTTTAATGCATCTAAAGCCGTTGAAACTCTTGTAATCACTCTCTCCGGCCTAACCAATGCTTTCTCAAAGGCTAAAGATTTTTTATATTTTACTTTCTGATCTTTAGAATCAATGTATTCATCTTCTAAACTTGCTAGTAAAGAATACTTATCGTCACTATCAAATAAGTTCCGATTGACTGAGACATTCAAGTATCCAAATTGGCTTACAAACCGATCATAGTCACGATTGAGTTTACTAAGTAATACCTGAAAATCTGTCCGACTATAATCTGGATGGCGTTGAATTTCAATTAAGGCTTGATATGTCTCTCTCAAATCAACCATACCCTTAATGCGACTAATATCCTTATCCGATAAGGGGCTTTCATAAAAGACCGTTTTTTTGAACAAGCCCTTATATTTCCCTCTTTTACTCGCTTCTTCTGACTTGTATACATCTAGTGCTTCCTCATCTGTCAAATGAAGTTGCACGAATCGATCTATTTTATGTTCAGACAAGGAACTGTCCCAAGCTTTAAAATCTCCCTTCTCATCTACATAATAACTAATTTCGTCTACTTTTGAACTTTTCCGAATGCCATGCGTATCTCGGTAATAAATTTGATTTCCCTCATATCCAAAAGAATATAGCGCTAAGTTCTCACGTATATGACTTGGGATAGAATTATCCACTTCTTCTTGGATAAAAACAGGTGCTTTCAAAGAATTGTCAATTTGTTTAGGTGCTTCTACATTCTCTAATGCTTTCATTATGTCAGTAGCTAATGTTTCTGATTCCCCCTTAACATTGAGGGTTCCTCCATTAAAATTACGTACCTCATATTCACCCAAAACTTGTGTATTGTATTTCCCATCAAAATAAGGATTGATCCAGACACGCTTATCCTCCTCAAAGGGAATAGAGCCACTAAAGACAAGTTCCTCCTCATTAAGATTCTTTGCTTGATCCTTTTGAAAGAAGAGGAGATCTGTGGTCACTCGAGTACCTGCAATCTTTTTAAAAGCCGTATCCGGCAACCGAACTCCCCCTAAAAAATGAGTGCTAGATTTAATCTCTTGTAAGACATTATCTGTCCGCTTATCCATTGTGCCAATAGAAGAGATAATCGACACCTGCCCTCCGTCTCTTACTAAATCAAGTGAGTGTTTGATAAAGTAGTCGTGAATCATGTAAGGTTTATCATAGTTTTTATCGGCAATGCGAAAATTTCCAAATGGAACATTCGTTAAGACTAAATCAAAACTATTATTTTGAAAGGGAACTTCTTCAAATCCTCGAACTTCAATATAAGCATTAGGATGTAGTTGTTTTGTGATTGCGCCTGTCACACTGTCTAATTCAACTCCATAGAGTTCTGACCTCTCTCGTATACTTCTAGGCATAGCCGCAAAGAAGTTCCCAGTCCCCATAGAAGGATCTAATATCCTTCCTCCCTCAAAACCATCATCTAGTAGCTTTTGCCAAATCTGGCGAATAATCATTGGGTCTGTATAATAGGCTGTGAGAGAACTTTGTTTCATAGTGGAGTATTCTGATTTACTTACTAAACTCTTAAGAGTTAAACGTTCTGTTTCATACTTTGGATTGAGTTCATCGAAAAATTCATTGGCAAGACCGCCCCAGCCGACATACTTGGCTAGTAGTTCTTGTTCTTCTGGATTCGCTTGTCGTCCCTCTTTTTCTAATCTTTTAACAAGTTCAATTGCGGCGATATTCGTTTCAATCTTTTCTCGATTTGTCTTAGGATAAAAGTCCTCTAAGTCATCTGGAAAAACAAAATCTTGAACAGTAACATCCGTCTCTTCTATACCTGAAATTAAAGGTTTTGTTTCCTTGTCCTTTTCCTTTTCATTATCTTCTTCCAGGTAGGAAAACAAATCTATTTCCTGACTTTCACTTGATGGATCAATCTCAATCTCTGAATCTTCTTTTTCAAGTTCTACATGAGACAACACTTGTTCAATCTCTTCCAAACTGTTCAAGTATAAGATAGGATTCTCTTCAAATAACTGGTTGGAATCACTGAATAGTTCTAGGCGAACCAAGTCATTTAACTGAGCATTTTCAATCGAAACCAACTGAAATACTTGTCCTTTATAACTTACTTGTGAACCAATTGGATATTCCCTCAAAGCTTCTTCTACAATTTTATCGACATTAGAAAAAGAGTTCGTTTCTTCCGTTTCCTGTTCAATATCTCTTGAAGGAGATAAAGATTCCTCTACTTGATTAGACTTTTCTCTTATAGCTTTCACTTCATCAAAATGAGTAATAATCTTCAGCTTTTGTGTCAGTGGGAGTTGTGTGTAGTTTTCTTCATGATGGACAAGATCCGTCACGGTATCTAAAGTAGCCATCAATTCTGAACCCAAATAGGCTAGAACATCTCCCTCTTTTTCTTCAAAATGAATCTCAAGAACCTCTTTTTTTAGTTCTTTGGAATCAACCATTAGAAGAAACTTCTCTATATCTCTACTAATGCGATCAGATAGATTATTCGCAACCCGATAGACATTGACTAAATTGACATCCTGATTCTGATAAAATACAAGCTCACTTAGTTGTTCTAGTTCTTCTTTTTCAGATTGAATGTGAAATCGAGTGGAAAGGTTATAGGTTGCGACTTCTAGAACCAAGTTTTTCTCCCAATTGCTTAATTGAGATAATTTACTTAGACCTGCTTGTCCAAAATTTCTTGTGTAACTTTCTAAATCTTGGTCATTATTTTCAGAACTGGCCTCTAGGAAAGAAACAATATCTTGATGAAAAGAATAGACATGAGGTATCTCTTTTATCTTTCCCTCTTCAGTCAAAAAACTCTCTACTAAGTCCTGCCATTTCTCATCAAAATGTTGTGCTTGATAACGAAGAAATAAGTCCATTTTCTCTCTATCTTTTGGAATTGTTCCACGAAACATAGCCAATAATTGTATTACTTCCATTATTGCTCCTTTCATCTATACGAAAATAGGAGAATCATATGATTCCCCTACAACTCTATCTCCATTTCCACCTCTTGAGAACTGGTTTCTAAATCACTAGACAAAAGAGAAACGGCATCTGTTCTCATGTAGTAAGTATATAAGTCTTCAAGGTCTTGTTCGTTTTCAATCCCTGTTTCAATACTAATCAGAGCCTGTATAAATTCCTTGTAGTGACTCTCCATCATATCTGAAATCTTTTGTTTCATTTCCATAAATACTGAGGACGGTTCAGTGATACTTGTTTGGTCTATGTCTTGTAAATCCTTTTCTAAGGGATTGGTTCCTTCTTCTATTTCCACTAAATCTGAACGTCCATCACCATCAGAATCTGCGCTAAGAGGATTGGTTCCTAGCGCCAATTCTTGAGCATCAGTTAATCCATCTTGATCCGAATCACGTTGATAAATGGCTTCCATATACTTCCTTCTTTCCTAGTTAATCTTTTTTCACTCCAATCCTACCAAATATTCCTTGAAAGAAGTATCACAACAAAAAAGAGAACGAGCCAAAACTGCGTTCTCCTTAAAATGATAAAACATTATTATCAAAGTAAAAAGATGACTTACAGAACCTGTAAGCCACCTAGTCAGTCGGTTTATTCTGGTGTCTGCCACCGCTTGGCCCTTACGTCCAAGATTGCTATCGGATTTTGTTCTGGTGTCCGCCACCGCTTGGCCCTTATGTCCAAGATTACTATCAGATTGACCATGAGCCGACCACTCATTTATAGACATATTGTATCTTTAAATAGCTACAATTTCAAGTGTAAACTCTTCTATTTGGTCGTATAAGCAAAACTGATGGCACTATCTGCTTGAGAGATTTTTCTAAAGGTATAGTTAGGGTTGCCACCATAGTTAGTTTCAGACACAAGGAAAGAACCATCATCATAGACCTTCTCTACAAAAGCCACATGACCGTAGATGGCTGGTGTGCCATGTGTACCTCCCACAAAAGAAACAATAGCACCTGCTCTTGGTGTAGAGCCTGTTTCACCTCCAAGACTTGAAGCTGTCGCAACCCAGTCCTGACCATTTCCCATGGTATTAATGATTGAAATCTTTTCTCCATTTCTACCTTTTAATTTTAAGCCTAACTGGTTCATACGAGCCGCAACACCCCATGTACATTGTCCATAGGCATAGGCCATACCATCTCCACCACCAGGAACAGAATGATCATACAAGTCCCCACGAACACCTTCAAGTGATTGTGGATCACTCTTTGCCTGTCCTCCATTTGTTTGGCTAAAGCCTTTTTCAATTTGGTAATACCATTCCGTTGCTCTGGTTTGTCTTTCCAGTAGTTTGTCACCAGAATTTCCCTCCCAATAGGTAAGGAAGAGTTGGGCTAGATTGGCTGCACTGCCCGTATTTTTAAAGAAATCCTTTAACCAACTTTGATAGTAAGGACTATCCCCATGAAGCATAAAATCAAGTTGTAGGTCTAAATCATACCATTTCTTATTTTGGGTGCGTGCATAATTTAACAAGGCTGTATGACGTGTTGACCCATCTGCGGTATCCGTCCATTGACCTAACCCCAAACCTCTATGAAGGATATTAGGATAAGCACCACTATAAATGGCTGGACCTCCTATCGCTAACCAGGTTTCATTATCCCATGAGGAATCGGTAGCGCCAACAGGAGGAGATAAATAATCTCCTTCAGCTCGTTTTGGATTAATAGAAGACTCTACAGACCAATTTCCTAAAATTGCCGCAATGGCTTGGGGACTTGCCCCTTGAGATTTCAAAAACTCATAAATATGTTTTGCTCGTTCAAACTCACCTCCACCAAACTGACCAATGGAAGGTAAGATAGTGGTCTGAAGTTGAATGACTTTTGGAAAATAAAATTGCGGATTGACATACACCAATTTTTCTTTCTTGTTCTTATACTTTTGATAGGAAACTTTCAAACCTGTATCATCTGGTGTTTCACCAATAACATCACCCGTTAAGACCCTTGTCCCCTCAATCGCACGGCCATTATGAATGGAATATAAGGTTAAACGACTCTCATTCTCACCTTTTCCGTTAGTGAGAATAACATCATCTCCATCTAGAGATACAACTCCATCCATTGGTGCGACAATCGTTTGGTGAGCCTTCGCTTCTAATAGAATGTACTCCTGAAGAGTAGGTTTTCCGTCTAAATCATAGTATCCATAACGATAAGTCATGGTCAAACTATCTTCGTTACTTTTCCCCTCAAATGGATTGTCCAATTCCTGCATGGAAGCATACACACCTTCTTCTTTTAGTTCCTTTATTTCCTCTTGATCGTCTTTCGATAGTTTATACTTAGGAGTTTCATAGAGGTCTTGCATGGATTTCAAATCATCCCCATCGTTTAAATCATGCCACAAAGCAGACAGATAATCCTTGTAAGTTTCTGAACTAAATAAGTGAACTGGTTTATGTAACTCATAGTCATGGAATTTAAAGTTCATATACCCCATCACATCATCAACTTTTGTGTAATAAGTAATTCCTTTGTCATTTGTGCGAGTATGTTCTGCATCTTCCCAAGTTAGGTGGGTATAAGCTTTTGTTAATTCAAATTCATCTTGTTGAATCAAACTAGCAGATGAAAATCCTAAAAAGAAGCTCATTATAAGTAAAAGAAGAAATATTATTCCTCCAACTATCCAGGTTACAGGATTTCCAGCCGCAAATGTAAAGAAGGAAAAGGCTGCTTTTAGTTTTTGATAGATATTTCGGACACTTGTAAGACCTTGTTTCTTTAATTTTCGAAACCGATTTTTAAAAGAACTTGGGTTATCTTTCGCTAGTTTCCATCCTTTTCCATCCTTAAAATGATGGTATCGCTCTTTTGTGTTGGTCAGTCTTTTCTTGGTAAAACGACCTGTTGCTTGTCCTGTTTTGACACTAGCTTTTCCAAGGTTATAAGAAAGGCGACTGTAGCGTTTTCCTTTTCTAATTGTCTCTTGAAGTGTGCGATAGCCTTCTAAATCTTCATTTTCTGAAGCTAACTCTCCACCTTCACGTCCAAGGACATAAAGAAAAGTTTTGGCTTTCCTACTGACTTTTTTGGACTTATAGGCTTGTTTAGTAGATTTTAGATTCTCTTTTGCGGCCTTGACTTCTTTCTTAGCTTTTAATTCTTCTAAACTCTTCCCTTGAAAGAAAAAATTAGATTTATGTTTCGATTCCTGACCGTAGAAAAATTTTTGATTGGTTTTTCTTTCTTTACGACTCTCTTTTCTTTCTTCTTTTGCTTCTACCTTTGCTTCCTTAAATTGATTCTTGGCTATTTTCAATCGTTTCCTAGCATGAGGCAATCGTCTGTCTCTTAATTCTTTGCGATTTAAAAGAGATGGAGGACTATTTTGAAGAATATGATTGTAGTCTTCATTTGCTTGTTTTACTCTAGCCTTTGAAGCTGCTCTCATCTCCTCCAGCATTTCCTTTATCTCTTTTTTCCATGCTTTTTCATCCAGTTCAGCGGAATCTTTTTTCTGTTTCTTCACCTCCTTCTTTCCTTTTTTCAAGAATTTCTTCTCATCTTTTAGACTTCTTCTAAATGCCTTTCGGGCACGTATGATTTCTCTTTTATCCTTCATTTACCTTCCCCTTAATTAGAAGCCATTTTATCAGGATCCGTACTCATGATATCAAACAATTGAGTACCTTGAGGAATCTTATTTTTAAAGGGAACGACAACGGAACCAGCTTTTATTAGTCCAGCCCCTTTTTCTGGATTGACAAGGTATTTTTCAAGTTCTTTTGACAAACCTAAGAGTTGAACCAGTTCTTCTCGGTCATTTTTTGCTTGCTTGAGGAGAATCATAAATTCACTATTTGCAATAATCCGTCTACCATTTGGATCTAACAATAAGGTTTCGACGTTTTGAGTTATTCCAGTCGGACTGGCTCCATATTTTCTGACACGACTCCACAATTTAAAGAAGAAATCACTGGCATATTTATCTAATAAGAGAAGCTGCATTTCATCAAAATAAATCCAAGTCTTCTTCCCTAATTTTTGGTTTCGAACAACACGATTCCATATCTGATCAAACACTACCATAAGAGCGATTTGTTTCAGCTCATCTCCTAACTTTTTAACATTATAGATTAAGAAGTTAGATCCTGTCTGAATATTGGTCTTATGAGAAAAAATATCAAGAGAACCTTCGACATACAGTTCCATATCAAGTGCCAAATTCTGCGCTTCTTCTTCTGGTTGTTGACTCAAGACAAAGACCCATTCTTCCAAAGAAGGCTCTTTAAATGACTGATAGGTGAGTCTCGTAACTCGGTCGATAATCGATTTTTCTCTTCCATCCATTTTCCTATCCAATAATTTGCCGATAAAGGATAAAAGAAATTCTGATTTTACCTTTACAGGATCCTCATCCATATTTTCTTCAGACAAGTCAAGGACATTGAGATAGGTTTGGGAATCAGGCGCAATATCAATCATTTCTCCACCAAAAGCCCGTCCAATGACACTGTACTCTGCTTCTGGATCCACGATGATAATTTCAGTATTTTCACCAGATTCCTTGATTTTGGTCGTGATAATTTCATGCTTGGTTGCCATCCCTTTCCCAGCTCCAGATGTCCCTAAAATCAGACCAGACGGTGTATTTAATAGGCTGCGATCAATGGTAATAATATTACTTGATATTTGATTGATACCATAATATTTCCCACTACGATCTTGTAAGTCTACTGAAGTCCAAGGTGAGTTCACTGCTATATTGGACGTTAATAAACTCCGTGATACTCCCTCTAAAAAATCACAACCAAATGGCAGCAAACTATTAAAGGCTGCTTCTTGCATATATGGAAGTTTATCAATCATTAGGTCATTTGAGCCGGCCACTTGTTGGATAGTGTCTAGGGCTTGTTTGAGTTCTTCTTCATCCTGACCAAAGACCCCAATCAAGAAGACCGTTTGAAATAGTTTATCTCCTGTCTCGGTCATGGTTTTTAAGAGTTCCTCAGCTTCATCGATATTGCTTTCTAATACATGACCTACTTTTTCCAAATAGATACCTGTACGAGCTAGTTTTTGTTGTTCCCCAATCTTTTGAGATTCCATTAAGGTTTTCTTTGTTCGTAGTTTCTTCATGGCATCTGCCTTGGTCGAACTTTGAGCATGAAGGCTTACAATCAATTCCAGATCTCCTTGCATGAGGTCTCGGATAAACTGATCCCCTAATTCCATACCGTAGTCTCTCACATAGACAATCTGTAATAAGCGGTCATTGATTTGTAGGTAATTCTTGTTTTTAAAATCCAAGAGATTAGGTGCTATGAAGTGACGAGTTGTCTGGCCAGATCTCGTTAAATCACGATAAGAAAAAGGAAGATGGTGTTCTCCTCTAAGCATATCTGCCAACAAGTTCACCCGTTCTTCTCCAGTCAAGGATCCAAATCGAGCATCAATTTCTGAGAAACCACTCTTGAAATATTCGCCTATTTGAGACAAGGAACGATAAGCTTGTTTGGGATTAGAATCCTTTCTACCAAAACTAATCAGTTTCACAGCCGAAAAGTTATTTTCACCACTATCTAAATTTTGATTCATCATCCGATTCAATTCTTTACGATAGCTATCGTACCCATCTTCTTTTTCCTCATACAAAACACTGTGTCTGAATTTTTCTAAATTCAATCTTTTATTAAAAATGGTCAATTGGAAGTTGGTTTGGTCATCTAAAGAGTTAATCAAATCAGAATACTTCTCAATGATTGCTCCCTTATCTTCTAAACCAACAGTCTGGTAATTGACATCACCAAGTAAATAGCTTTGTGAAAAATAATCTTCTTTTACCTGCATCAGACCATTTTGATACAAGGCTTGATAGGAAAGAGTATTAGCCGTTGATGGTAACACTTCCTCTTTTTTATCTTTAACTTCTTCCTTTTTATTAGTCGTTGAAGTTTTTTGTTTCTTTAATGTATTTGATTTTCTTTTCATGTTCAAGTCCTTTCTTTCCTGAAATTGTGCGTAGGGGTATCGTTAGTTCAAAATGAAGACGGTATTTCAAATAATGTTCAAAATATAAATCATTGGGTTTATAGACTCCAAAAAGCAAGAGGGGGATGGTAAAAGCAAACACAAAACCGTAAACAAACCAATCTCCAAATTGCCAGAAAAAGAGATTCAAGCCCAAAACAATAATTGTGACAATAAAGGCTGGTAAAACAAAGATGATTTGTCTTGTGGTGAAACCTAACCAAGCCCTGTGTTGGTATTTTGAGATGTCTTTAAAGACACGTGTATTCATGACTTTCCTTTCTAAAAAGGCTAAGAAGCAACCACTTCCTAGCCTTTATCTAATTACATACCTAAGATTGAGCGAGCCGTACGTTGAGAACCAACGAGGGCAATAATCAGTAAGATAGCTTGTACCAAACTACCAAACATAATCGCAAGTGATTGCAGGACTCCTGCACCATTTGAAACAGCTATTTTACCAGCAGATTCAAACAAAGGAACAAGAGAAACAATCAGAAAAATAAGAACCCCTTGTACCGCATAGACCATAATATTTTTTAAATAGCCTATACCAATAGACTTCCATTCATCACTTAAAAATGTTGGAATCGTAAGAGGGGCAAATGGGATCATAAGGTAGAGTTGAATAAATCGAATAGATACCAAAAGATTAACCATGGCTGCACTTACTATCCGAACAAGCCAAATGAGGAGGGCGAAAAAGCCCACAATCATCCGGCCAATAAATCCTGACCCTTTTAATCCAGAGAGTGTATCATACTTTGCCCCACCGTGAGCCACAATCGAGGCCACTTGTTCAATGGCATGACTCGCAATCCCGATGATGGCTTCTACAATGACGGTAGTGTTGGTAATTACAACTGCGACCATAATATAACTAATCAGCATTGGCGCTATGGCTTCAAAGGTCATCGCTCCACCAGAGTTAGCAATTTTCTTTGCCATCTTCGAAAACTCTAAGATGAGAACAACTGATAAAATCGCAACTCCAAGAGGCTGCATGACACTTTTAGTAATACTTGACATATAAGTCCAAACGGTTGGATTATAGCTAGATAGAGATTTAATCAGATCTACCGTAGATTGTAAATCCACATTAAATCCTTCAAATAAATTTTCAGCTGATATTTTTTCAGATGCAAGGTAAACAAAGGGTGAGACTAAACTAAGATTCATGTCATTGTTCATCCTCCTAAATTGAAATCTGGGTTACAAAGGCTCCAGCAGCCCCTACCATAACACCACCGACAATTTCAAGAATGGCATTCCGAACACCTGGTCCACCATCTTTAATATTGGTTGCAAGGTTGACAATCCCTACAACAACGAGAAAGGCACCAACCGCAATCAATCCCTTCTGTAACAAAGACATAGCTTGTGCAAACATAGCACTTGCGTCTACTCCATAAACAAAACCTTTAAAATGCGTAATCATCTATTTCCTCTTTTCTATTTTTATTTTAAACTAGATTCAAAAGTTAGATCACGAATTCTAAGGCCGTCAAGATGATTTTCTTGTCTTTGATTCAAAGGATTGATCTGATAGTTCCACCACCGTTCATCGGTTTCTTGATTGGCTAGGTATTTCCAGTTTGGATGCTTAGTGGAATTGTACTTTTTGCTTTTAAAGACAGGCATATTGGCAATTCGAACCAGGCATTCATGTCGTTTCATATTTCCGACTTCATCAGGTGTCATTAAATCACGAGCAATCTTTTGATGAGAAAGGGATCCTGAACCTGTCTGGCCAAAGGAACGACTAGTATTTCGAACATCAATGGTTTGTTTACCGAGTAAGCCACTCATAAATTTAAAGGTATCTTCATCATTCCCACCTAAGTATACTAAGCTATCACAGTTCCCAAGAATGGTTTTCCAAGCTTCTTTTTCTTTATAGAGTCCTTGAAGTTGGGCAATATTTTGAAGAATGGGAACGAGACTCATATTACGAGAACGAACTGTTGAGGTTTGTTCAGCAAAATCTGGAATTTCTCCGATATTTGCGAACTCATCTAAGTAAACTCTCACATGAAGAGGCAATTGACCCTTAAAATCAATATCTGCTTGTCTTGTTAGGGTTTGAAATACGGTTGAAAAAAAGAGGGCTGAAAGAAAGCGAAAGGTACTATCGTTATCTGGAATAACTAAGTAAACCATTGATTTTTCCTTGCCCCATGTCTTCATATCAAGGGTATCTCTTTTGGTCAAATCCATGACACTTTGAATATTGAAGAGGGCAAATTTAGCAGTGGTTACAGCTATAACAGAATCCAGAGTCTTATCCTTATAATTTTGAAAATCTGCCCAATTTCGCATGGTAAAATTTTCAGTCCCATACTTTTTAGCATAATTTTCAAATAGAATTTCTAAGACACTTTTTTCTTGGTTTTCACCCTTGGATAGGTGTTTAATGAGTTTTGAGATTTCAGCAAAACTTGGATAACGCCCTCGTTTTTTTCGCTCTTCCACTTCTTTTTTTTGACGTTTCAACAAGTTTTGGTATTCCTTTTGACTCAAACGACTCTCTTCAATGAGCTGTTCTCTTGTTTTAGGTGGGTTATAGAAATCGACCAAGTAGGAGGCTAAAGCTCGTACCAAAGTCATAGAAGCTTCATCCCAAAATGGATCACTACGGGAGCCAGAGCCTTTGGTGTTATTGAAATAAACCGTCAGCATGCGATTCAAATCGTTTTCTGTCTCTATATAGCGGAAAGGATTAAAGCCATCTGAGTTCTTCATATTGACTAAATCTAATACCTTTACTTGGTAGCCATGTTCTAAAAAGAGTTTGCCTGTTTTTTCGGCCAAGTGATCTTTAGGATCCACTACAATATTAGAACTATTCATCTGAATCAGATTGGGTTTCACAAAGCGAAAGGTCTTCCCACTTCCTGAACCTCCAATCACCGCAATATTCTTATTTCTATCATATTGGGGTGGTTTTTTATCTAATAATGTCAAACGAACATCTTGTGCTAAGATTGTATCATGAGAAAATTCTTTACCGTAAAAGAGCTTCTTTTCTTTTAGAGTTCCAAAACGGGCGCTCCCGTATTCTGCCCCTTCTCGGTATTGTTTTTTGCCAGTCTCTAAATAGAGATAAACCAGCAACATCATCACAAATCCTAGTAGAAAAAAAGCACTTGATTTTCCAGTAAAGGAAACATTCCATGGCGACTGAAGAACTTCATCTTGACCTTCCATCAGAAGATGAGTCCATTTATCTAAGCTATTTCCAGTATAGGAATCATACAAAAGCGTCAAACGATGAAAAAGATAGCCTAGTAAGATTCCTAACAGTGAGAATAGTAGGAATTTCTTTCCACTGTACATCATCTCACCATCTCTTTCTGTTTGACGGCCCCTTCTTGTCTAAAGGTAATTTGGGATTTAGCCTCATCAATTGCTTGGTCTAAAGACTTATCCATGGTAAAATCAGCTAATTTCTCCGGATCATTAACCATTTTTTCTAACAGATGGTCTAAATGATTGTCTAGAATTGAACGGTCTTTCGTGTAGAAATGCAGAGAATCCCCTTGCCAAGCGATGGCCAAAGGAATCTCTTCTTTTTCTAAAAAAGCTTTAAATTTCTCTATATCAATTGGTTTGTCTAAAAAATCTTTCTTCAGATTAATCGTATCAATCGAATAAGGAGATTGTAGCAATTCTTCTAATTTCTGCACTCCTACCTTATAGGCGGAATCCTGTGCTAAAGCCTGACGTCTAGACCATTCTAGAATCTTTAAGAGACTTTTTACAGTAAATAAAAGACTACGCTCAGCATATTGAACTGCCATTCGTTCCTGTTGTTCAGAGGACATCTGATGCCTCCTCCTTAACAAATAGCAGCTTTCCTTCTTTATAACGATAAGCTATCAATTTCTGACGTTGCTTAATCGACTTGACAACCTGCAGTAGATCTCTAGAATAAGATTCTCGAAGAGTAACTTCTACTGCTTTCCCATCAACGATACCAACACGTTTAAATTCAATGTAGTCTTTTTTGAGATGTCCTAAGCCCATACCAAAAGGAAAGTGATGAATCAATTGGATGGTACAACCACCTTTATTTCCCATTTGTTTCAAATCATACAAGTTTACTACCTTCATGATTAACTCCTTTATCTAGTTTGTCGCATCGTTTAAGTCTGGTAACGATAAACTCCGTGTCTGTTAGAAAATTCTCACACACGTCTTGTGCCAGTTGCCCTTCACAGGGAAATACTCTCAGTCCCTACTTACACAGGCACGCTAATCAAGACGGAGTGGATTCAATTTTCAAAGAACAGGTAGCTTTATTATAGATAAGAGTAGTTGAAATTTTTATCACATTTTTGGGGTTGTTGGAATAAAAAAAGCAACTCACTGCTTTACGAATGAGTTGCTTTTGTACTAAAATATTTGTTGCATAATTTCCCTAATGACCTGAACAGAGTTATCAAATGAGATATCTTTAGCATACTTAAATTGGCGTTGATAACGAATCCATAGCTCTTTCTGATAATCAGAAATTTCAATTCCTCTCACTTGTTCTTCCCAATTATAAATAGTATCTTTACTTTTACGTTTTTCTGCCGTATTCTCAAGTGCATTTTTTAATACTTCTAGATTAATCTCTTCTTTTCTAAGTTTATACAAGGTGAAAAGATCATATCGATCACGTGGGCGTGTCGAAGCTAATCCCCTACTGATGATTGTTTCTAACTTTTCAGCAAGTACAGTCTCTAGATTATATGTCCATATCTTGATACTTTCATTAGTAAAGATAGAAGTCATTGAATAAGTAATTTCTCTTGGTGTAATCTTATCACCAGTAGTAATATCAATAAAAACAACCTCCTTTAATGTATCAAAAGTTGCATTTAATTTTAATGAAAATCCTCCATATTCATCATCTTGGCGAATAGGTTCTAGCTTATCTACTGAAAATGAAAATCCATCAGTTTTAGAACAAAGAATCTCTTCAAAGATATGAATCAAATTTTCTCTGCTCATTTCGGTTCCCTTCAGAGTGACATCTAAATCCATTGTGGTTCGCTTATCTAGTCCAATCATTTGACCTATTAGATACCCTCCTTTTACAATGAAGGAATCTCTATAAGAACTAGTAGAAATCAGCTTTAATACTTGCTCAATTAAATAATGTTGTTGTACTTGTTGAGCTGGAATTCCCTTATCTTTTGAAATGTTTTTGATTTTTGCTTTAAAGCTATTCGCATTTGAAAACATTAAGATAGTACCTCCGTATAAGATTGTAACTTATCAGTTACTTTAAATAGCTGGGCATAATAAAATAATTTGTGTAAATGAATTTTATTTTGTTGAAAATATTTTTTAAACGCTGGTGCAATAATTTGAAGATCCACCTGATGAACTGGTCTTAGACATTCAACCAAAACTCGTTCAACTTCATAAACTTTAATAAATTGACCAGGAAGGCGCTCTATTTCAATAATTCCTTCACTATAGTGAGAGCGTAAAATAATAGGACATATATCTGCTTCCTTAATGTTTTTGGTATTCGTACCATAAGGAAAACTCATCGTCATATTAAAAGGGATAGTCAAAGATAAACCATGTAACCAAAGTGCTGTCTCCAAAGAAAAGATTCCCTTTGGAAATCGATACTGAAGGACAAACCACTCATCTAAATAAATATCAGGTAAGCGATATAACCCTTTTTCTTCAGCATCGATTTTTCCTTCTGCAACCATTTTTAATAAGGTTTTGTAGTGTAAATTTTCATCTATTACTTGTTTAAAAGTTAAAAAACCATACTGATTGAAAGAGTTCATCAGTTTCTCTCTTTTATCAACCATATCATTCTCCTTTCTTAGAAATAAAATGCTAACACCTACTATATATGTTAGCATTTTATTTCTTTAAAATCAATTCATTTAGTTTTTTTATTTCAAAATTGATCCATGCTTAAGACAGACCAGCTATTATTAAAGAAAAAATAAGACATAGACTGATAAGTTCCACACCAAATGTAGCCCCATACTGCCCCATAAGTCCGATTTGTAGCGCACAAGCCCTAAAAACATCCCAAGTGAAACATACAAACACCAAGCTAAAATGGTTCCTGGATGATGAGCTAAGGCAAATAAAATACTTGTCAAAGCAACTCGAATATCTAATTTTCTAACCAAGTTCCATAAAATTTCTCGATACAGAAATTCTTCAACCATACTCGCATTGATTAATAACAATAAAAATGAAAACCAAGTGACTTGATGTTGAAGGCCAATTAAGTTTGCTTGATTCGTAGTTCCTTGAGCATGGATTAGGCTAAAACATAGATTTATAATCAGTAGGCTAACGAATACAATACCAAGCCATTTCATCCTAGTTTTCATATTGACCTTGACAACTTGTTTTCGTTGACCATACATCCATAAAAAAGAAATGAGCGACGCACAATAGAGAATCTGTAGTATGGTTAACTCACTAATACAAAGCAATTTCAGTAAGTATAGGGATACCAATAAGACATTTACTTGTTGGAATATATAAACTGGAATTATTCTTTTCATAGTTACCTCCGAAATAAATCTTCATAATCTAAATCTAATACCTGCAC
The DNA here is from genome assembly GCF_024295385.1 of Streptococcus sp. CF4-3. Classification (NCBI taxonomy): domain Bacteria; kingdom Bacillati; phylum Bacillota; class Bacilli; order Lactobacillales; family Streptococcaceae; genus Streptococcus; species Streptococcus sp. CF4-3. The sequence continues at coordinate 20,680 of NZ_JANCPN010000008.1, forward strand.
AATCCTTTCTACCCATGGACTTTGAGGCATTCGTTGTTCCATCTTGTAGTGGCGTATCTTTTGATACAAACGATTCAATTCACTTGGATAGTGAAACTCTCCCGCAAACATTTTTCTGGTTAACTCAATCCAGCTGATATTCCTTTCAGCCAAAATAATGGACAAGTTCTCCCAAAATCGTTCAGCCATATTGCTTCTCCTTTAACTAGATAAATAATGTGTTTGTTCCATGTAAATCAATTGTTTCGTATCTCTTGGCAATAAAGCTCTAGCCTCCTCTAGATTCAGATTTGGATAAACTCTCTTATTTGAAACCGCAAGAGGAAGTCTGATAGTTAGTTCAGGATTTTTTAATATCATTTCAATGAAATCCGTTAATCTTAGATTGTCACGGTTCTTAAATCGTAATAAATTAGGAGATAAAAACTCAAAACAATCTGAAGAATAGCTCATCATCTCAATTAATTTGTCCTTTGTCATTTCAGAAATCGAATGACAAGATACCTCTATTCCGTAGTTTTGAAAGAAATCTAAAAGAAGTTGATTTCTATGGTTATTTTTACTTAGATAGAGATCAATCATGGGAGACCTCCCAAAGATTCGGTTGCATTTGATATTCTGAGACGATTAAGGAATCTAATAGGTCTGAGAAGTTAATTGATTTCTTGTCTTCATCATAGGCTTTTACAGTTACTTGGGTTGTAAGTATTCCCTCTTTTCCCTCGGCTCGATAGCCTTGTCCATATAAAATAAAAACGAGATTTTGATGATCATCTACAAAGGCATCAACCCCATTCTTTATGTCTTGACTTTCAAGGAATTCCATAACGTTTTGAAGATAGGACTCGTAAAATAGTGGGTAGTTGTGTTTTTTATGGTAATCATCTAAAAATGTTACTTCAAACTCACATGGATAATTGGGTATCAAAAATAATTGTTCATCCAGCTGTTTGATTTCTGCATCATGTAATTCTGTTTCTAATTCATCACAATCTAGTATTGATTCTTTATTTAATGCTTTCATCTTTTTCCTCTATTTCTTTTAATTTCTTTGCGATTGCGGCAATCACAGGAACGGTTACACTATTACCAGCTTGTTTATAGAGCTGACTATTACTAGAGACTTTTCTAGCAGCTTCAAAAGCCCAATCAGGAAAGCCCTGCAGGCGAAAACACTCTTTAGGAGTGATTCGTCGTATTCTCAAACGGTAAAATTGTCCATCTATTAATACACCGGCTACATGATAAACTTGTTTATCTTCTCCTTCATAACTAGCAACTACTACTCCCATTTGACCACTAGTTGTTAACGTATTCGCTATACCTTTTCCAACTCTACCACGACGATACTGAGAACTTGGTCTTTCCAAATTGATTGAATCTCCTATTTCTGCTTGAGCGTATCCTTTTTTCGTTGCTTCCCGGACTTTTAGAAATTGGATTGGTTCTGGAATCAGTATTTTGGGGATTTTATCTCCACCTTGCATCGTAGTCAGTGTTGGAGATAAGCCCTCACTTCCATAGACGCGACCAGTTTCCTTAAAGCTAGTTGGTAAATCTCCAACAACGACAATACCATGGCGATCCTGAGTATTTAAAGTAAACATTGACTCTTGATTATCCTTGAAACGTCTACCATTTTGTCTTTTTTCTAATCTGTCTGGTGTCATACAAGGAAGCGCAACTTTAAATCCTTCTCCTTTTCCACGAACTAAGGTTGGCGCAAGACCTTCTGAATAATAGACTTTACCACTCATTCCACTTCTTGATGGATTCAAATTTCCTAGTGCTTTCAAAGTCTCAGAGTTAGTTGCTTGACCTTCTCGTCTGAAAGGAAATAAGAGTCTGGTACCTTTCTTTCTAGAATGTCCGATAATAAACACCCTCTCTCTGTTTTGGGGAACGCCAAAATCCTTACTGTTAAGCACCTGCCACTCAACATCAAACCCCAACTCATCAAGTGTGGTAAGGATTGTGGTGAACGTCCGTCCCTTATCGTGATTGAGTAGGCCTTTAACATTTTCAAGAAAAAGAAAACGTGGTTGGATTTGTTTGGCCGCCCGAGCAATTTCAAAGAACAAAGTTCCTCTAGTATCTTCAAATCCCAATCGTCTTCCTGCGATTGAAAATGCTTGACAAGGGAATCCCCCACAGATGACATCGACTTTCCCTCTAAGTTTTTTAAATTCGTCATCTGAAACATCTCGTATGTCATGAAATTCAATTTCTCCTTCCGTTTGAAAAATGGACTTATAAGATTCTCTAGCAAATTTATCAATCTCACAAAATCCAATACACTCGTGTCCGACACTTTCCATTCCTAGTCGAAAACCACCGATACCTGAAAATAAATCAATAAATTTCATTTCTTTATCACCCCTTTCTGATCGACTATCAATGTCCAAAGAGTCACACCACTTGAAATGAAAATGAGCATAACTAATATCCACTCGATTGGTGACATTTAACCACCTCCTTTTCTAACACGGTTATTCCAAACGGAATATAGGCCATTAAACACAAATTCAGCAAGTACTTCCGCTCTTCTAACAAAGCGAACATTGTCAAGAGCATACTGATAGATTCTCTCAAAATCAGTCATAGCAATTTCACTGGCTGTTTCAGAAAAACCTTCTCGTCTAAATTGATCTTGTACCAATCCCCAAATATAATCTTGATCATATTTTGTGACCTTTTCTACTTTTCTTTTCAAGATAGGTTGAGTATACCTCTCCTCCTCATCCTCAATAAATAAAGAATCAGTCTCACTATATTTAGTCTCACTAACTTCAGTCTCACTAGGGGCTGAATGTGAGACGGGGGCCGTTTCATTTTCATCCTGCCCTAGTCTTTTTTTAACACTAGGTCTGTCAGAAATAGATACTGGGGTAGAAGATAATTCCCCTAAGTAAATCTTATTGGCTAGTCTTCCTTTCTCACTTGAAGACTGTTGAACTTCATCAATTAAGTCATATTCTTTAAGAGTCTTTTTGATGGACAGTAATTTGGACTTCGAACAACCTAACAGCCTCATCAGTTTAGAATTAGAAAATACTAAATAGACCGCGCCTTCTTCATCTATCCAACCACGATTGAGAGATAATTCTAAGCGATCTTTTAAAATAGAATATGCCACCTTTACTTCTAGTTTCATATCCATATATTTCTCATCTTCAAAAAGAATCTTAGGTAATTTATAATACCGTTCTGAAGTTTGGTATTGATTTGCGGTAATTCGTTTCATAGCACTCCTCCAAGTTCTTTGAGTATTAAATCTCCACTTGATTCCAATCGAACCAAGCCACTTTTTTCTAATTCAGCCATAAGAGATATGGCTTCAACAATGTCAATTTCCATTTCACGTACTAAAAATGAAATGACAATATAGCGTGATGATTGTAATTCTTTTGTCATTTTCCCTCCAGAAAATAAAAAAAGGAGAACAATATTCAACTGTTCTCCAAAATAATTTTATTAAAAAGAAAAACCCTGCCAAATTAATTTTTGGTAGGGTTTTTGGCAGGAAACTAAATTAATTTATCAGTTTCTAAAATGTGTTCACGATTCTAAAAGGCTGATACTATAGTATTCCGAATTCTAATTGGTATATGCCTCTTATTTAAGAGTAACTGATGCTCCAGCTTCTTCCAATTTAGCTTTGATTTCTTCAGCTTCTGCAGTTGGAACGCCTTCTTTGATGACACCTGGTGCACCATCAACAAGTTCTTTAGCTTCTTTAAGTCCAAGACCAGTGATTTCACGTACAACTTTGATAACGCCAACTTTTTTGTCACCAGCAGCTGTCAATTCAACGTCAAATGAGTCTTTAGCAGCACCAGCGTCAGCAGCACCAGCTGCAGCAACAGCTACAGGAGCAGCTGCAGTTACACCAAATTCTTCTTCGATAGCTTTTACAAGGTCGTTCAATTCAAGGATTGAAGCTTCTTTAATTTCAGCAATAATGTTTTCAATGTTCAATGCCATTGTTATTTCCTCCAAAATAAGTTTAAATTTTAATTTTTATAATTTTTTGTAGCTAGGCTACGATGCGTAGCTTATGATTAAGCTGCGTCTTCTTTGTTGTCTGCAACCGCTTTGACTGCAAGAGCAACGTTGCGCACTGGCGCTTGAAGTACAGAAAGGAGCATAGAAAGAAGTCCTTCGCGGTTTGGAAGAGTTGCAAGAGCAATAATCTCTTCTTTAGATGCGACAGCGCCTTCGATTGCACCACCTTTGATTTCAAGTGCGTCAGCGTTTTTAGCAAAGTCGTTCAAGATTTTCGCTGGTGCGATAACATCTTCGTTAGAAAATGCTACTGCAGATGGTCCAACAAAAACAGATGCAAGATCTTCAAGACCAGCTTTTTCAGCTGCACGACGTAAGATTGAGTTTTTAATAACTTTATACTCAACTTCGCTTCCACGAAGCTCACGACGAAGAACTGTATCTTGTTCAACTGTCAAACCACGAGCGTCTACAACGACGATTGATGCAGCAGCTTTCATTTTCTCAGCTACTACGTCAACTAGTTCCGCTTTCTTAGCAATAATTGCTTCACTCATTAGTGTGTTCACCTCCGTAATTATTTTGCTTGGGGAATTTTTCCAAAAGAAAAACGCGCCCAAACCTAGACACGAAAGTACAATACGCTTCTTTTTACATGATACGTTTTGTCCTCGGTAGGATATTTATGAGTCTAGCTCCCCTACTGTCTTAGGCAGTTTTTTCAAACCGATTATAAGTATATCACACTTGTTACTTCAAAGCAAGTCTTTTTGTAAAAAAATTGATTATTTTTTATCCTGCTTCTACTAATGTCTATGAGAGAAAATACTTAGATTTTATCATTGAATGGAAAAGATTGGTACCAAGGTAGTATAGATTAAGAGCGCATGAAATGCTAACATTAGGACATGAAATAAAAATGGTGTGGGTTGCGTGATTTGAATATCTTGGCCAGATATTTGACTGTCTAAAAAAAGTGATAATGACAAGAATAGTAAGATGATTCCATAAATGATGCTAATATGAAAAAGAATCTCACCTATAACAGCAAAATAGAGAAAACCGAAAATAGGAATCGAGAAAATGAATAGTCCTAAAGCTCCAAAGGCAATTCGAATTAAAGAAATTATCAAGAAGATATAAGCTGTAAATGTTGTATATTTCGATACTTTTAATCCTGTTTTTTTCTGCTTAGATATATAATGAATGACAAAAATCGGATATACAATATCTATCATCTTACCTCTCCGTTTTCTAAGATAGTTTACTATAGTTTATCTATTTTTTTCTCAAAAATCAATTTCCCTCTTGACTTGAAAAATAATTTAGTGTACTATACAACTGTATATACACATAAAAAGGAGTTATTATGAATACACAAAAGAAAACCCAATTCATGACTTTAACCGCATTGCTGACAGCTATCGCTATTTTGATTCCTATAGTGATGCCATTTAAAATCGTTATCCCACCCGCTTCCTACACTCTTGGAAGTCACGTAGCTATTTTTATCGCTATGTTTCTCTCGCCATGGATGGCTATTTTTGTCATTGTTGCTTCTAGTATTGGATTCTTACTAGCCGGTTATCCGATTGTTATCGTACTTCGAGCTTTCTCTCATATCTTCTTTGGAACCCTGGGAGCTTTCTACCTTCAAAAACATCCTCAAACCTTGGACAACAAAAAATCTTCCTTGATTTTTAACTTTGTACTTGGTTTAGTACATGCTATCGCCGAAGTATTTGCTTGTATCATCTTCTATGCTAGTACAGGAACAGACCTAAAAAATATGTTCTATGTTCTCTTTGTATTAGTTGGTTTTGGAACTATTGTTCATAGTATGATAGACTATTACTTAGCATTAGCTGTTTATAAAGCACTAAAAAAACGCCATTAAGAAAGTAAATCATGACTAAAGACCGAAAAGAAGCGCTTATTCAACTCTTAAAAGAAGCTCAAAAGCCAATGAATGGCCAAAGTTTAGCAGAACATTTTCACGTAACTCGGCAGATTATTGTTCAGGATATAGCTGTGCTTCGCGCAGATGGAGCTCCTATTCTATCTACTAATCGTGGCTATATCTATAAGGAAAACAAAGCCAATCCTTTTGTTCACAAACTCTTTAAGGTCAAACATAAAGAGGAAGATATGGATCAGGAACTACTTGCTATCGTTGATAACGGAGGTCGGGTGCAAAATATTCTCATTGATCATCCTGTCTACGGTGAAATCGAAACCCTTCTCAAGTTGAGTTGTAGACGCGATGTCGAGCACTTTTTAAACCAGGTCAAGACGTGTGATTTCCGTCCTTTATCTGAATTGACAGATGGGATCCACTATCACTTAATTGAAGCCGAAAATAAACAAGACCTCCTCTATATTGAGAAGGCCTTGGACAAGTTAGGATATTTGGTAAAAGACTAAAATATTTCCTTTTCCCATCCGTCTTCGGTACGATGACGGTAGAAAAATTCTGACTTATCTGGAGCTTCCATCATCTCCATCAAAGGTAACATATCATAGGCCAGATCCAAATTTGGAATCTGGTCTTTTTGTACCCAGGACACTTCTCCTTCTTCAGAAGATTGGAGAGTGCCCGTAAATTCAGTCGCCTTGTAACAAAAGACAATGTAGCGCTCACCTGTATCTAGCGGCCAATTTTTTATGCCGACAAGTTGAGGATTTTGAATTGTCAGACCTGTTTCCTCGTATATCTCACGAATAACAGATTCAGCAAAAGCCTCTCCGTCTTCGACATGTCCTCCTGGAAAGGCATAGCCAGACCAGTGGTTGGTTTCAGGTGATCGATACTGCATAACCACGCGCTTCTTTTCTAGATCTTCAATCATACAAATATTGGTAAGAATGGTTAATTGTGCTCGAGACATAGGACCCACTTTCTAATGTTTAATTTTCTATCTTATACTTAACTTTAGATTTCATAATCAAGGGATTAATCCAGTCGTGATATTCTCGAATATCATCAAGAAAAGATCCTCTATTAATCCTTATCTCCTTGTCTTTAGTATTAACTTGATAGTCTATACTGACAGGAATCGATGAGTCTGGAATGAAAGATAAGAAAAAGAATATCATCAACCAGATTAAAAGTGCAAAAAAACCACTGAGAGCCTGAAAAATAAGATGATGCCATTGAAAAATTCTAGTTTTATAGAAGATTGTCCATGGATGAATAAACAAGGTTAAGCCAAGGGCAAAAAACCAGATATTCCACACGATAGGTGTAAAAGCTAAACCGAACAAACCTAAGATAAAATGAATCAGTACAAATACCAGGAACAGTAAGTAAAGAATCCTAAATATAGTTAGATGTTTTCTCATCATTAACTCCTTTTCTTTTCAATAAATTTCATAAACAATATCGTTAAAGCAGCTGCGGAAAAAAAGACCAGATAGGTTGCTATAGGAAACCAAATATAGCGATGATCTAGGGATAAGAGAGAAGGCAAAATACCTTTACTATTTTTCCCACCAATCCCAATAAATAGATGAACTATTAAACCGATACTATTAAGATAAATAAATAAATCTACAAATCTTTTTATTGTCATCCTTGCCCCAGATAAGTCTAGGAACCAATAGTCAAATAACTGATATACCAGACAAAAAAGATTTATATATAGTGGAAAACTATAGTTGATATCTCTGTATGGCGAAGGAATAGGAAGACTTTCAAAAATTAGATTCAAACTTAGTCCTATTGCTAGGATAAGACCGAGGATCAAGAAGAATCCTAAAAATTTATGAGAATCTAGCCAAAGATGAAAACTTTCTCTCCTCGAGAGATTCTTTTTTGTATTTGAATTTCTTTTATTCTTTTTCATTTGAGTGAATTTTCCTTATTTTCTTTTTTCCCTTTTTTCTTTTCAATATACTTGGAAATTAAAATAATCAACATAGCTACAAAAAAGAAGATTACATAGGTAAGAATAGGAAACCAGATGTAGCGGGGATCTAACGTTAGCAGAGGAGGAATACTCTTTCTATTTCGACCCATTATTCCAAAAATAAGTGAAACAACAAACCTACTCCATTTAGGTACAAGAATGGATTTGCAAAATCTTGGACTCTAGTCATTCCATCGAAATTATCTCTAAAAATACCCTGATAAAGTATATTCACTAAGAATACTAGATTCATAATAAGTGGAAAGACATAATTGAGGTTTTGATATGGTTTTGGAACAAAAGTTGTCCCAAGCAACAAATAAAGTAACCCGATAGCTGAGAACCAAAATACACTACTATCTAATAGAAAAGCTATTTTTGAATGCTGTAACAACCACAATTTTACTTTATCCAGCCAGCTTATTTTTTGATTCGGCTTATAGTGTTTTTTTGAATTTTTCTGTGCCCTGACATTCTTTTTTATACGTTTCTTAATCTTTCATTTTTTATGACTATTTCAAGTCATTTAAATTCTAAAGTCTTTTTGAGAGATACTATCTGATAAGTTTAATTTTATCACCTAAAACCGACCAGTTCTATTTTTTTCGTAACTTATCAGTTTACGATTCTGAATTTTTAAAGAGACACTATTTGCTGAACGATAACCTTTAGCAACATAGTAGTAAGAAACAGTATAAACGGCGTCTAGCAAGCCAGCATTATCTATCCCATTCGAGATAAACTCTTGCAAACCATCATCTGTTTTAATTTCTATACTTAACGATAAGGAATCTTTGAACTTTCTATCTCTATATCAGGATTGGCAAGTTTGAGATAAGGAGCAATATAGTCTGCATCCGTAACCTTTGGACCCAGAATTACTTTTGAGTATTTCAAAGGTAATAAATTGATGTATACAAATAAAGCATATCGCCCATCCTCCTTTGATTCTAAATGAATATATTTCCTAAAATCATCATAACCGGATTCCTCATTTTTACTTAGGCCAATACTACCTGATAAAACTTTGAGTTCTTCAAGTTCAATTTTATCTTCAGTTTTGAGTTCTGGATTTAGTCGTCCTTCAATTTCTGAATCATCAAAGTTGATTAGAATACGATACTCACTCTCATATTCATAATCAGATACCTTAAAAAGATAGGATATTTTCGCTAAATTTTTAAAGATATTTGACTGTACCTTCATACTTTCTTCAGTATTTCTAGCCTTTAATTCTTGAACGAGCTCTTTTAAGTCATTAAGTTTATGTAAAATATCAGAATCATCTTCCCTTGCACTGTTTAAATAGAATATTCTCACAAACTCTAAAGACTCATGCTCAATAATTTGTTGTAAATACTTTTTATCATACTGTAGAAATGCTCCTTTAGATTCTTCTGCGTATTCTTTCCACATGGGAAGACTATCTGATATAGTTGTCATCGAAGATAGGAAGACATTGGAACTCTGATAGCAGTCCGAGGAATTTTCTATTTCCAAATAGTCATAGATTGCTCTTCCTTCCATAGGGTCATTTAATTGTTTGGAATTTGTTAATCTCAAATACGCAGGTTCACTTGATTCACCAGATTTTATCGTTTTAATTAAGTGGTTCGTTAAAGTTTCAATTTTAGTATAATGACCATATTCTTCAGTATTCTCAAGATCTCGGGCTTTTATTGTTAAGTGAAAGCGAATTTCATCAATAAGAGTATTTCCGATTTCTCCCAATTCATCTACTTGAATATCTTGTATATTTCTTTTCTCTTCATTTTCATTCTTTATTTCACCTGCTTTCTCTAATAAGCTAAAAATTTCATTTTTCAGAATATCTGAGTCAGTATATTTTAGTATAGTTTGAAGTGTTTCTATAGATTCCTTGATAATGTCAGAGTCTTTTGTCTCTAACCACGACAAATAAAATCTTACACTTAAATCATCAGGATTGATTTTATAGAAGCTATTAATTAAATATAAATGTTCCGACTTAAAAATCTTTACAAGAATATCAAGGTCAAAATAGCTAATAATTATACCAGCAAACAAAAATTCTAAAAGAATTATATCCATAATAGAACCCAAATCTTGTTTTATTTTTTCTTTTAGTCTTTCAAAACCTTCACCTTTTTCAAAAATGATAATCATTATACTGAGCATTCTAGAACAAGTAACTCTATCAATACCATTTAATTCTTGATTTTTGATACGATTAATAATTGTAAAAAATATACTATTCTCATTGAAGAAATCTTGGCAATCTTCCGCTCCCAAACTTTTTTCCAAATATTTGTTCAAAGTACTCAAGTAATAATATAAAATATTTCTATCAAGAATAAACCTTTTATTATTTTCTTTAAATAATGATTCTACCTCTAATAAAACGTTTTTAAAAATGTTTTTATCGACAAATTTACTAAATTCATATAATATATATAAAGTTGTTTCTAATTTTTCCCATTTTTCTTTTGGAGAAAATTGAAAAAAAGCTTCCATTACGTCATGAATATTCTCAACCTTACTATCTAAATCCGCTAAAGACTGTATAGAATTTTTTAACTCAATATAGAAAACACCATTTTTATAATCATCCAATATACTCATTTCATTTTTCTCCTATCTAATCCAACGCTTTCACTTCCAGCATCATATCACGTATTTGCGCTGCCAACTCAAAGTCAAGCACTTCGACGGCTTCTTGCATTTGTTTTTCCAGTTTCTTAACCAATTCTTTGCGTTCTTGTTTGTTAAGGCTATTGATGTCGACTTCTTTATCTTCTTCCTTAGCCACAGCTTTTGTAACAGAAATCAGGTCACGGATTTCCTTCTTGATGGTTTGGGGAACAATACCATGCTCTTCATTATAGGCCATTTGAATCTTACGACGACGAGCCGTTTCATTGATGGCTTTTTGCATAGATTGAGTCATAGTATCAGCATACATAATGACATGCCCTTCACTATTACGGGCTGCACGACCAATAGTTTGGATCAGACCACGTTCATTACGGAGGAAACCTTCCTTGTCAGCATCGAGAATAGCAACTAAACTTACTTCAGGTACGTCAATCCCTTCACGAAGGAGGTTAATCCCGACTAAGACATCAAAGACACCTAATCGTAAATCTCGGATAATCTCTGTCCGCTCTAAAGTCTTGATATCCGAGTGCATGTATTTGACTTTGATCCCCATTTCCTTGAAGTAATCGGTCAAGTCTTCTGCCATTTTCTTGGTCAAAGTTGTAATAAAGGTACGCTCGTTCTTTTCAACACGAGCATTAATTTCACCAAGCAAGTCATCAATCTGTCCCATGGTTGGGCGCACTTCCACTTCTGGATCCAAAAGACCTGTTGGACGGATGATTTGCTCAATCACGGTGTCCGTTTGTTCCATCTCATAATCTCCAGGTGTCGCTGATACATAGACAATCTGGTGAACATGACTTTCAAACTCTTCCCGACGAAGAGGACGGTTGTCTAGGGCAGAAGGTAAACGGAAACCATAATTAACCAACATTTCCTTACGAGAACGGTCTCCATTATACATCCCCTTGATTTGTCCCATGGTCATGTGGCTCTCATCTATCATAATCAAAAAATCATCAGGGAAGAAATCAAGAAGCGTATACGGAGGCTCTCCTTCGCTTCGTCCATCCATGTGACGGGAGTAGTTTTCGACACCATTTGTATAACCCATTTCACGGAGCATCTCAATATCATACTCAGTACGCTGTTTCAAACGCTGGGCTTCAAGGAGCTTACCTTCCTTCTCAAAGAGAGCTAACTGCTCCTCCAACTCAGCCTGGATCTTAGCAATCGCTACTTCCATGTGGTCATCATTGGTCACAAAGTGAGTGGCCGGGAAAATTGCTAAATGGTCCACTTCACCAAGAACTTGCCCTGTCAAAGCTTCGACTTCACGAATACGGTCAATCTCATCCCCGAAAAACTCTACACGAAAGGCATGCTCGTCACGAGAGGCTGGGAAAATCTCCACCACATCCCCACGGACTCGGAATCTCCCCCGTTGAAAGTCGATGTCATTGCGCTCAAACTGGATATCTACTAAGTCGTTCAGCAGTTTATCTCGAGAAATCTCAAGACCCGGACGCAAACTTACCACACTATCAGCATATTCCTTTGGAGAACCCAAACCATAGATACAAGAAACTGATGCCACAATGATAACATCATTACGCTCCAACAAAGCTGATGTTGCTGAGTGGCGTAATTTATCAATCTCGTCATTGACCGAGCTATCTTTTTCGATGTAGGTATCACTCGATGGGACATAGGCTTCTGGTTGGTAATAATCATAATAAGAAACGAAATACTCAACCGCATTCTCTGGGAAAAATTCTTTGAACTCCCCATAGAGCTGGCCTGCTAGGGTCTTATTGTGGGCGATGACTAGAGTTGGTTTATTAACTTTGGAAATCACCTGACTCATGGTATAGGTTTTCCCTGTACCAGTCGCCCCCATCAAGATTTGAGCTTTTTCACCACCCTCGATGTTATCTACCAACTGCTCAATAGCCTGCGGTTGATCCCCAGACGGTTGGTATTTAGATACTAGTTTAAATTTATTGTTTGTAATTCTATTGATCATCTCTTTGTCCTCACATATATAGACCTTATTTTACCATAAATCGCCAGAATTCTGTGAGTTGGGGAATAAAAGGGAAATACAAGATGTAACAAAATAATCCCGTAAATCAGTACATGTTTAAATGACAATATAATTAAATGGACTCATATTAGAAGTGAAGACTAAACAAGACTCTCGATATTACTTCGAAAGTCTTGTCTTTTATTTGAAACAATGCAATACGTAATAAACATCAACGTCATTGATTTACAAAATTAGCATGGTTTGCTCATTAGTATCATTTTTATTTACTACTGAACTGATTGATTTCTTATCAAAAGGTAAAGAGCGGCTCCAAGTGAAAACACCAATTCCATAGGGTAAACACAGAGTTGCAAGTAGGATGCTCTCCCTAGTATTATATCCGTAATAATATTATAAAATAGATAACTAGTCATTGATTCTGCTACTCTTTCTATGAACGGTTGTAACAAAATAGGAAATAGCAACAAAATAGCTAAACTCCCCATGGGACTTTTGAAAAAATAACTTAAAAAATAAGAAACTAAAAAGTATTGGATGGAGCCAATCAAATAGAAACTGAAAACTGCTAAACTGACACCATTTCCGCTACTTAAAAAATGGAACCATATATGCAGTACAATGAAATATAAAGTTGATTGTAGTACTACATCACATAACTCTACGAACAGGATACTCATTGAACTTAAGGTCCTTTTTCCACTAACCAAATAAACTAGTTTTGTTTCGTGTGATTGTAAGTCTACAAATGCATTAACACACCCAATAGCAACAGAGAGCATTGATGTAAAAACAAGAGCTTGCTTTAAAGATAATTCTACAATTCTACCATTGATTGCAACTGGTAACACACTTAGTAGGCACACAAAACCGATCAGAAGCGACTGTATAGCTATCTGGTACTTTACGGGTTTTAAGCTATATTTTTTAACGATAAGACTGATAAATATTCTTGCCATTCTTCCTCCCCATTCGTACCTTTTCTACAATAATTATTAATACTAAGAATACAACACCTTCAACTACTAAAAGAGTAAATCCATACAATTGGCTCGTTTGAATCCCTTCAATTCGGCCAAAAGCAAATGACTTTGCTCCAATCAAAGGCAATAGATTTTCAATTTTAGAGGAAATTCCTCTTAAAATACCTGATAAAGTGATTACCAATAATAAAACATCTGCAATTAATGAAGAAATGGATTTTTTCGTTACTATTACGAAAAGTAAAGCTAATAAAGTAAGAATGATTGCAAATATCATAACTCTTACAGTGACATCTAAGAACAATGTAAATTCTAAATAATTCTTTAAAGTTGAATCTAGAAAAATGAGTAAGATAACAGCATTTACTATTGAAAATATTACAGTAGCAAGTAACGATAAGACAATCGAACTTGCAATAAAACCAGTAAGGCGAACTTTCCAGCTAGGAATCAATAATTGGCTAAAATAATCATCTCCAAATTGGTAATGGGTTGAATAAACAAGTGAAACCAAGATAGGCAAGAAAATAACACTTGCTTGGTAGGGTGAAGATAAGAGAGCATCCCTGACTGTATAGACTGGATTCGATGATAACATAGACGGATCAAGGTTAACTGCTTGGCCATTTCCTTCTACTAAGGCATTTATCACCTGGATATTTTGAATTGTAAAAAATATGCTGACTCCCAAAATAAGAAAAAAAGTAATTTTAAAAGTAGGTAAACTACTATATTTATAAAGGTCACTAAAAAAGGAACGCTTTAACATATTATTCACCTTCTTTCCCTTCGAGCGCCTTAAAATATGCTTCCTCAAAAGATCCAAACTGTTTCAAAATGTCTTTGGTAGGACCATCAATAACAATCTTCCCATTAGAAATCCCAACCAGATGATCTACAGTTAATTCTAACTCACTCATATAATGACTTGTCATTAATACAGTTTTACCTTCACTGACAAAAGATTGTAAAAAATTACGTACCCAGCGTATTCCTTCTGGATCTAGTCCATTGATTGGCTCATCTAAAATTAAAATGTCAGGATTTGCTAATAAGGCTGTTGCTAAACCAAGACGTTGCTTCATCCCTAATGAATAGTCCTTTACTTTTTTATTTCTAGCTTCACTTAACCCCACCAAGTCTAAACATTCGTTGCACCTATTTCTGTTAACACCACAAGCCAAGCCAATCCACCGAAGATGCTGGAATCCTGTTCTTGTTGGGTAAGGTTGGCAACTGTCAAGGAATGATCCAACAACACAAAAAGGATTATCTCCCAATTGAGAGTATTTTTTGCCATTTATCAATGCCATCCCTATTTGACTATATTCTAGACCGAGTAAAATTCTGATTAGAGTTGATTTCCCAGAACCATTTGGTCCAATCAATCCTGTGACCTCACCTTTCTTAGCTTTGAAAGTTACATTTTGTAGGACAATTTTATTATTATATTTCTTATGTAGATTTTGAATTGTTATCATTCCTTCTTTTCCCTTCTGACTTTTTGTGAAATTTCACATTCACTTGGAGCAAGTATATCAGGAGAATATCAGGAAAAAATCAGAATAAATATTTTTATAATTATTTTTTCATTTCTAACAAATTACTTTCTATGTTTGCTATAATATACACAAGTAATTGGAGGGATTATGAAGTATAAAATTTTAGCAATTGACGATGATGAAAAAATCTTACGATTAATAGGGAATGCATTAGAAGCAAACAACTTTAACGTAGAAACTCGGTCAAATATTGAAGAGATCGATATCTGTGACTTTACTGGATTCGATCTGATTTTACTTGACGTCATGATGCCTATTTCTGGTTTAGAGATTTGTCGCTCTATTCGTTCACAAATTACTACTCCAATCCTGTTTCTAACCGCTAAAGATTTTGAAGAAGATTTACTAAAGGGGATACAAGCTGGAGCAGATGACTACATCACAAAACCATTTAGCATTAAGGAATTGATTGCAAGAATCCAAATGCATCTTCGTAGAGAGGAAAGATTGTGCCAAACCTCTAAAGAAGAATTGATTTCAGATATAACTTTTTATCGAGATAGTCAAGAAGTTTATTATCAATCAAAGAGCATTTCTCTAACTAAGCGAGAATTTGATTTACTTTATCTTTTAGCTAAAAATGAGAACCGAATATTTAGCGCAGAGGAACTTTACGATTACCTCTATCCTGTAAGCTCTGATGTACAGCTACGTTCAATCACCGAATACATCTATCAAATCAGACAAAAATTTAAGGCTCATCAAATTGATCCTATCAAAACGGTTTGGGGAGGAGGATACAAATGGCAAAAGAAATGACAATCAAACAACTCATTCAGCATACCTACCTTAAAATCATTAGGCAATTTCTTCTATGTCTTATACTTTTCTACATAGTTCCAGCTCTTCTATCTTCTGTATCTGGAATCAATGAGAAAAATGCCAATCTCTTTGCTTTATTTTTTAGCGTTAGTTCTTGGATTTATCTTTGCATCATTTTAATTCTTATCATTGTGACAAATATTAGACAATTATTAACCAAGATTCAAAAAGAAATGAACATGGTTTATCATAGTGGTTTATATTTCACAAAAAATGAAAATCACCATTTGCAGATTAAAGAATTTATTGAAACAAATGATCTAATAGAAAAAATGCAATCCGATATAAAAAATAGGATTGAAAATGAAAAAGAACAAAAAAAAGAACTCATGTTTCAAGTATCTAGCGCTGCCCATGATCTTCGAACTCCTCTAACTGTCATAAGAGGAAATGCTGAATTCCTACAATCTACCAAACAAACACCCCAAGTAATGGAATGTCTAAAAGATCTGGAGCAAGCAAGTATTCAGTTAAACGATTATTTTAATCACTTCATCCAATACTCCAAAACTTTTTATGATCAAGATATTCAACTTGAAAAGATATCAATTCAACAATTAACTCGTCAATTAAAGGAACATATCAGACCTTTAGTTTCTAAAAATACACACTTTATTTTTACAAACACAATAAATCCATCGACACAAATTGCAATTCATTCCAATCTATTTTTCCGAGCAATCACAAATATTATTAACAATGCTATACAACATCAAAAAGAAGATGATGCACAAATCCACCTAACAATTTCACAAGTAAATAGTCAATTAGTTCTAACTATATGGAATAACCAATCTAGTTTTTCAAAAAATATATTACAAAATGCTGGAAATCTTTTCTATAAAGATGACCAAGCAAGAACCCCCTCTCAAGAAAGCCACTATGGACTTGGTTTATCTTTCGTCAAACGCGTCATGAAACTTCATAATGGAACTATGCACTTAGAAAATAGTAATAATGGTGCACAAGTCAAGCTAATCATTCCCATTATATAGAACAAGCCGAACTCATCAATATGTGTTCGGCTTCTTTTAATTTTCACATCAAAAAAACAGTATCACAAGAAACTTTATGTTACATCTTCTAACATCAAAATATAAAATATTTGCCGGATACAATTTTTTCTGCTATAATTTGAAAATACCCTGAAAGGAGACATCACATGAAGAAAAAAATTCTAGCTTGTTTGCTTATTTTATTTCCTATTGTTTCATTAGGACTAGTAAAAGCTGATACTGAGAAAACCAAGTATGTCATTGCCAGTGACTCGTCATTTGCACCATTTGTTTTCCAAGACTCAAGCAACCAATACACTGGTATCGATATGGATCTAATCAAGGCAATCGCTGAAGACCAAGGCTTTGAAATTGAAATTACCAACCCTGGTTTTGATGCTGCTATCAACGCGGTTCAATCTGGACAAGCAGACGGTATCATTGCAGGTATGTCAGTTACGGATGCTCGTAAAGAAACATTTGATTTCTCTGACTCTTACTATACAGCAAACACCATTCTCGGTGTGAAAGAATCAAGTACCATTTCTTCTTATGAGGATTTGAACGGTAAGACAGTCGGTGTCAAGAACGGTACTGCTTCACAAACCTTCCTAACAGAGAATCAAAGCAAGTACGGTTACAAGATTAAAACTTTTTCCGATGCTGCTTCTATGTATGATAGTTTAAATACCGGTTCAATTGATGCCGTTATGGATGACGAACCTGTTATTAAATATTCTATCAGTCAAGGACAAAAGTTAAAAACACCAATCGCAGGTACTCCAATTGGTGAAACTGCCTTTGCTGTTAAAAAAGGAAGCAATCCAGAATTAATCGAAAAGTTCAACAAGGGACTCGCAAACCTTAAGGCAAATGGAGAATTCCAAAAGATTCTTGATAAGTATTTAGCTAGCGATTCTACTACCACAACTTCAACTGCTGATGAAACAACTATTTGGGGCTTGTTGAAAAATAACTATAAACAACTCCTCAGTGGTCTCGGAATTACACTTTCATTAGCACTTATTTCATTTGTAATTGCGATTTTCATCGGTATAATCTTTGGTATGTTTAGTGTCAGCCCTTATAAATCACTCCGTTTGATTTCAGAGATTTTCGTTGACGTTATCCGTGGTATTCCATTGATGATTCTCGCAGCCTTCATTTTCTGGGGAGTTCCTAACTTTATCGAATCCCTCACAGGTCAACAAAGTCCAATCAACGACTTTGTCGCTGGTACTATCGCACTTTCCCTAAACTCAGCTGCCTACATTGCTGAAATTGTTCGTGGTGGTATCAAGGCTGTTCCTGTTGGACAAATGGAAGCCAGTCGAAGTCTTGGTATTTCATATGGAAAAACCATGCGTAAGATTGTCTTGCCTCAAGCAACCAAACTCATGCTTCCAAACTTTGTTAACCAATTTGTTATCGCTCTTAAAGATACAACTATCGTATCTGCAATCGGTTTAGTTGAACTTTTCCAAACTGGTAAGATCATCATTGCTCGTAACTACCAAAGTTTCAAAATGTATGCAATTCTCGCAGTCTTTTACCTTGTGATTATCACTCTTCTAACTAGACTAGCAAAACGCTTAGAAAAGAGGATTCAATAATGGCAAAATTAAAAATTGATGTCGATAATTTACATAAACAATATGGAAAAAACAAGGTTCTAAAAGGAATCTCTGTAAAATTCTACGAAGGTGATGTTGTTTGTATCATCGGTCCTTCTGGGTCAGGTAAGTCAACTTTCTTGCGTAGCTTGAATCTCCTCGAAGAAGGGACAAAAGGTCATATCACAGTTAATGGTTATGATTTGACTGACAAAGCAACCAACGTAGACCATGTTCGTGAAAATGTAGGAATGGTATTCCAGCACTTCAATCTCTTTCCACATATGACTGTCTTGGAAAATATCACTTTTGCTCCTATCGAGCATAAGTTATTAACCAAACCAGAAGCTGAAAAATTGGGGATGGAACTTCTTGAAAAAGTTGGACTTGCTGACAAGGCCAATGCTAATCCTGATAGTTTGTCTGGTGGACAAAAACAACGTGTAGCTATTGCTCGAGGTTTAGCAATGAACCCTGATATCATGCTCTTTGATGAGCCAACTTCTGCCCTTGACCCTGAAATGGTTGGCGACGTTCTTAACGTTATGAAGGAATTGGCAGAGCAAGGCATGACCATGATCATCGTAACTCACGAGATGGGATTTGCTCGTAAGGTTGCCAATCGTGTTATCTTTACTGCAGACGGTGACTTTCTAGAAGATGGAACTCCTGATCAAATCTTTGATAACCCACAACACCCTCGTCTAAAAGAATTTTTGGACAAGGTCCTTAACGCTTAAAAAAACTGCAAGGGATACCTTGCAGTTTTTTTCTTATTTGTATTGGAATTTTGGATTTTTTAGAAAATTATGATAAAATAAAGGGTATGAAAATGGGGATTCCTCATGCCTAGGATATCTAGGAAAGTAAATAGAAATTAGGTAGCTGGATGTCATCTAAAGTTATTGTTACAATTTTTGGTGCTAGTGGAGATTTGGCTAAACGCAAGCTCTACCCTTCACTCTTTAGACTTTATAAATCAGGTAATTTGTCTGATCATTTTGCTGTTATTGGAACTGCTCGTAGACCTTGGAGTAAGGAATATTTCGAATCTGTTGTTGTCGAATCTATTTTAGACTTGGCAGATAGCGCAGAAGAGGCTCAAGCTTTTGCTAGTCATTTTTACTATCAAAGTCACGATGTTAATGACACTGAGCACTATATCGAATTGCGCAAGCTTCAGGCTGAGTTAAATGAAAAGTATCAAACTGAACACAACAAGCTCTTCTTCCTCTCAATGGCACCACAATTCTTCGGTACCATCGCTAAACACCTCAAGTCTGAGCAAATCGTTGATGGTAAGGGCTTTGAACGTTTGATTGTTGAGAAGCCTTTCGGTACGGATTATGAAACTGCAAGCAAACTAAACGAAGAGCTTCTAGCTACTTTTAACGAAGAGCAAATCTATCGTATCGACCACTATCTTGGTAAAGAGATGATTCAGAGTATTTTTGCCATTCGTTTTGCCAATATGATCTTTGAAAATGTTTGGAATCGGGAACATATTGATAATGTGCAAATTACCTTTGCAGAACGTCTAGGTGTTGAAGAGCGTGGTGGCTACTATGATGAGTCTGGTGCCCTTCGAGACATGGTTCAAAACCACACACTTCAGCTTCTGTCACTCCTTGCTATGGATAAGCCTGCAAGCTTTACAAAGGATGACATTCGCGCAGAGAAAATCAAGGTCTTCAAGAACCTTTACCACCCTACAGATGAGGAACTTAAAGAGCACTTCATCCGTGGGCAATACCGTTCTGGTAAAGTTGATGGCATGAAATACATTTCTTACCGCAGCGAACCAAATGTCAACCCAGAATCAATGACAGAAACCTTCGCTTCAGGTGCCTTCTTTGTAGATACCGATCGCTTCCGTGATGTACCTTTCTTCTTCCGTACAGGTAAACGCCTAACTGAAAAAGGAACACACGTAAACATCATCTTCAAACAAATGGATTCAATCTTTGGAGAACCACTAGCACCGAATGTGCTTACCATCTACATCCAACCGACGGAAGGATTCTCTCTTAGCCTTAACGGTAAGAAGGTAGGGGAAGAGTTTAGCCTCGCACCAAATTCGCTTGACTATCGAACAGATGCGACTGCAACAGGTGCTTCACCTGACCCATATGAAAAACTAATCTATGATGTTTTGAACAATAACTCAACAAACTTTAGCCACTGGGATGAAGTGAGTGCATCATGGAAATTGATTGACCGTATCGAGAAGCTTTGGGCTGAAAACGGTGCTCCACTTCATGACTACAAGGCTGGTACAATGGGACCTCAGGCTAGCTTTGATCTCCTTGAAAAATACGGAGCCAAATGGACATGGCAACCAGATATCGCCTATCGTAAAGATGGTCGTTTAGAATAATCAAAAACAATCCTGCAAGAATTCTTGCAGGATTTTCTTTTATATCAAACCTTCTAGAAGGCCCTTCATAAAGTTTTCAGAGTTAAACTCACCGATATCATCAATTTTTTCACCAAAACCAATTAGCTTAACAGGGATATTGAGTTCCTCACGGATAGCAAGAACAACCCCACCTCGGGCAGTTCCATCAATCTTGGTTAAGACAATCCCTGTAACAGGAGTAATTTTTGAGAATTCTTTAGCTTGTACAAGAGCATTTTGACCAGTTGATGCGTCAAGAGCTAGGAAGGTTTCATGAGGTGCTTCTGGCACTACGCGTTTGATGATACGACCAATCTTTTCCAATTCTGCCATTAAGTTTTCTTTGTTTTGCAGACGGCCAGCTGTATCAATCATGAGAATATCAATACCTTCTGCTACTGCTCGTTCCATCCCATCAAAGACAACGCTAGCTGGATCTGCTTTCTCAGGACCAGTAACGACAGGAACATCTACACGACGCCCCCATTCTGCTAACTGAGCAACCGCACCCGCACGGAAAGTATCCGCAGCAACAAGCATAACCTTTTTACCAGCTTGTTTGTATCGATTAGCCAATTTACCAATTGAAGTTGTTTTCCCGACCCCATTAACTCCAACAAAAAGCATAACTGTTAATCCATCTTGGAAGTTAATATTTTCATTATAAATGCCATCCTTTTCGTATAGCTCCACCAATTTTTCGATGATAACACGGCGAAGGGCATCAGGTTTCTTAGCATTCTCAAGCTTGGCTTCATAACGCAATTCTTCCGTAAGATTTGAAGCCACCTGCACACCAACGTCACTCATGATGAGCAGTTCTTCAAGTTCCTCAAAGAAATCTTCATCGACTGAGCGGAAGTTTGCAAAGAAAGCATTCAAACGGGCACCGAATCCAGTACGCGTTTTCTTAAGACTACGGTCATATTTTTCTTGTTCAGTCTCTTGGACTTGAGGAGTTTCTTCGATTGCTTGGTTTGCTTCCTCTTCTTCAAAAAACTCTGTTTCTGCTTCGTCTGATTGAGGCTGAACAATTTCTTCTTCGTCACTAGCATTTGAAGTTGCTTCTTCAGCATGAGTCAATTCCTCTTGAGGACTATCTGCTTCTTGGACTTGATTTAACCCTTCTTGAGAAACCTTCGCTTCGTCAACTGGTTCGACAATAGTTTCTTCGTCAACCTCTGCTTCAATTAATCCTTCATCATTTTCTTCGACTACGACAGTCCCATCTTGCTCTTTGACTTCGATATTTTCAGATTCCAGCGTCTCAGTTTGCTCGCTATTATCCGATAAATCAATGTTTTCTAGAGCCTCTTTGACAACATCTTCAATTTTAGGTTCTTCTATTTTTCCAAATAAACGGTCAAATAATCCCATTCTTTAGTTCTCCTTCAGTACATATTTTTCAATTGCCCAGGCAACAGCTTCTTCGTCATTAGTCATTGGTGTTACCACATTTGCCACAGCCTTAACTGCTGGCACAGCATTTTGCATAGCGACACCGAGACCGGCCCACTCAATCATCGAAAGGTCATTAGCCTCATCTCCGCAGGCCATAACCTGACTTTGGTCAATTCCCAGGTGTTCAATTAGTTTAGATAATCCTGTCGCCTTATGAACATTCTTTGGTGACCATTCTAGCAAGAGTTCACGTGATTTAAAAATTTCATATTGGTCGTATAATTCTGGTGAAATCTTCTGAATAGCTGCATCCAAAGGCTCCTGAGGAAAGGCAGTCACACATTTATTGTATGTTACCTGACTAGACAAATCTTCAAAAGTAGTTGGAACAAAAGTTAGAGCTGGGTTAAACTGAGCATATAAACTTTCTTGGTCAGACTGAATCTGGTAAACTGTTCCTTCTGAAATTGCATCTAAGGGGATTTCTAATTTTTCAGTTTCTTCATAAATACGTGTCACATCATCAATTGAAAAGACTGTCTTATCAAGAATCTCACCTGTATTTTTCTGAACCAATCCACCGTTGAATGTGATAGTATATTCGTCATCGTGACCATCTGTCCCAAGCTCTTTAAGGAAGAAATCCATAGCCTTGAGAGGACGTCCAGTTGTTAGGACTACCTTGACCCCTTGTTCACGCGCAGCCTTTAAAGTTGCCTTGGTACGATCAGTCAATTTCTTGTCTGTCGTCAGCAAGGTTCCATCTAAATCTAGGGCAATTAATTTAATATCTGCCATTATAACCCCTCCATATAAGCGATAACAGATTGGTCCTTATGATGACCGATAACTGTTTCAGCTAGTTCCAAAATCTCTGGACGGGCATTTTCAGGTGCGACTGGGTGCCCTACAACTTGCATCATGTGAAGATCATTAAGATTATCACCAAAAGCCATCACTTGGTCCATATCTAGATTTAACTTCTTAGCCAATTCGACAATCGCAACTCCCTTATCCACATAATCAAGAACAATATCAATGGATTCAAAACCTGTCGTCATTGCCTTAACACCAGGCACATGTTCATTAACCCAAGCTTCGCCAGCTTCTACTGTCTCTTCTGTAAAGTTAGTTGTGAATTTGAAAATTTCATCGGTGATATCTTCAAGTTTGGCTACTTTTTGAATATTCTCATTGTAATGATGACTAAACATGAGATAGGTTTCATCAACCGTATCTAGAACATAGCATGCTTTTTTACCTGTTAGGAGCATCTTCTTTTCATCAAAATAAGGTGATGTCTTTAGCTTTTCAAAAGTTGATAGGTAAAAATCTCTAGGCATGGTCGCTTCATAGAGGTCTTGTCCATGAAAACGAACCAGACTCCCATTTTCAGCAATGAAAATAATCTCATCTTTGACATCCGAAAAATGCTTTTCAAGCGACAAAAGACCGCGACCAGAAGCTACAGCAAAGTAAATTCCTTTTTCTTTATAAGAATGGAGGAGCTTTTTTAAGCGCTCCATATCAAATTGGCCAGCTTCATCCAAAAAAGTCCCGTCCATATCAGTTGCGACTAGTTTAATCATAAATCCTTCTATTCTCCAGTTGTAAATCTATCTTCTATTATACCATAGAAAAAGTAAAAAAAGACGTGCTGAATTGACACGTCCTTGTATTCTATAAATCTATCTGTAGGGCCAATTGTTATTATAAATATAACCCCCTTTCCACACTTTCCTGAATCAAATCTTCCGTCAGTTTCCATAATTCTTCTGATTCACTTTTTATGAACTTTTTCTTTTCTAATACCATGTCTGCACTGATATTATCAGGGTTATAATTTAATTCTGACACTTCTAAGTGATTTATCAGTGGTACCAATGCATCGATTACTCTTGCATATCTTGATTCAGCACTCTGTCCTTTTTCAAATTCCAACCACAAATTTTTCATATTCAAATATTTCTCTTCTGGAAGGAGGCTCATTGTTTTTTCTATAGATTCTAACTCTCTATCATGAGAATGAACCTTTTTTTTATCATCAAAAACCCAAGTATCTCCGGCATAAATCTCACCTAAATCATGAATCAATAACATAGAAATAACTTTTTCCATTTTTAACTTTTCAGGATAATAATCTTGAAGAACTATAGCAGCTATAGCACCTTGCCAAGAATGCTCGGCACTATTTTCAAATCTTCCATCAAGAGTTCTATTAAATCTTGTTACTGACTTTAACTTCTCTATTTCTTTAATAAAATCGACTGAATTCTTTAAATTACTCATTGTAGCTCCTATCTTATTTAAAATTTTAGATATAATACTAAAAAATATTAATTTCATCAAATATTTCCCGTATTTGCAAAAAATAAAATAGCGCCTAATCCATACGAGATTAGACGCCTGATTAAACTTGTAATTTATAAAATATTTATCAATCGAGTGATTGAACTTTCCTACCATCAATCAATTCCAAGTCTTTTTATCCATATTTGGCAAAGAGAGCTTAAACTTAATAATACAGAGTCGAATCACAAAACCGACAATTGAGAGAATGATAAAGGCAGTGATTCTTGGAAAGTGAAGGACAAAGGCCAACCAGTAATAAATAACGCCAATTACGAAAGATAGAAGTGCATAGATGTCTTCTTTTAGAACACTTGGAACTTCATTTATAAGGAGATCTCGGATAATTCCTCCGCCAGCACCTGTTAAACAGGCCAAAATCCCTGCAGACATCAAGTTCAATTTACTATCAGCTAAGGCGGTAGCTCCAATCAAGGAAAAGATGATTAAGCCAATCGAATCAAAGATAAGATAAGCTTCTCTCAGCCACTTATAGAATTTTTTTTCTTGACTAGCATTGGCTTGTTTTGATGTCACAAATGCATACATAATAACAGCTACTAGAATAGAGACATAAATCGGTCCAGGATCTGCGAGAGCGGAGGGAAAACGACTGATAATAGAATCTCTTAAAATACCTCCACCTACTGCCGTTACAATTGCCAATAAACTAATTCCAAAAATATCTAAACGTTTACCAAATCCTTTGATGGCTCCTGACGCCGCAAAGGCTATAGTCCCAATATAATTACAAATCATTAGGAATAGGTCAAAATCCATGTAAGCTCCTCAATTTATTTTTGTAACCTTTCTGACTTCTTGAAGGTTATTCTAAATACTTTAGCTTGAAATGTTATATTGAAAACAAACTAAGCATCCATATTTTCTAAATCTTTTAGTTTAACAGAGACAATCTTAGAAACACCAGATTCTTGCATGGTTACCCCATAAATAGAGTCTGCGGCTGCCATGGTTCCCTTACGGTGGGTAACAACGATAAATTGACTATCCTTGTCAAATCGATTGAGATAATCCCCAAAGCGTTTAACGTTAGCTTCATCGAGTGCAGCCTCTACTTCATCCAAAATAACAAATGGAATGGTCTTGACACGAATGATTGAGAAAAGCAAGGCAAGGGCAGACAAGGCCTTCTCTCCACCACTCATGAGGTTGAGAGATTGGATTTTCTTACCTGGCGGTTGAACAGAGATTTCAACACCTGCTGTCAATAAATCTCCCTCGGTAAGGATTAGGTCCGCTTGACCACCACCAAACATCTGCTTGAAGGTCACTTTGAAGGATTCACGAATAGCTTCAAAGGTTGATTTAAATCGTTCCTTCACTTCATCGTTCATCTCTGTAATGGTTTCAAGAAGAAGATTTTTGGCAGAAAGAATGTCATCACGTTGACTATTTAAGAATTCCAAGCGTTCGTGAACTTCGTCAAACTGTTCAATAGCATCCAGATTGACTGGACCAAGTGAACGGATAGATTTTTCTAAATCCTTGACCTCTTGTTCAGCGACAGCCAAATCTTCTAACGGATTGACTTGTTCTAAAGCTTCCGTATAACTAATCTGGTATTCTTCAGTCAGTTGACCTTGAAGATAGCGAAGGCGGTCCGTAATCTTCTCTTTGGTTGCTTCTGCACGTGTTTGCTTACGAATCCATTCTTCATTTTGCTGACGAGCTTGTTCTAAATGACTAGCAATATCATCCAATTGACCTTCAATATCATCCAGTTCAAACTGCTTACGAATGAGTCCTTGTTGAATTTCTTCCTTCTGACTCTTAGCTTCTCTTTCCTGCTTGGCCAAAAGTTCTGTATCAACCTTTTCAAGATTGTCTACCTTTTCTTGCAAAAGACGTTCAATCTCTTCTTGCTCCATATCAAGATATTCAAGCTCTTTGTTAATCCGTTCAATATCTGCAACTTCGTAACGTTTTCGCCCTACCATTTCTGTTTTGAGCAGACGTTCTTGAGAAAGTTTATCCTGCAAGCTTTGATAACGTTCTTGAATCGCATTTTTATTGGACTTGATTTCTTCAATCTCAGACTCCAGCTTTTGCTTTTCAGTTGAAATAACTGCAAGACGTTCTTGACATTTTTCTTTTTCAGCTTGCCAATCTCCACCTCTGAGATTAGTTAACTCTTGCTCCTGAAGTTCTAAAAGTGTTTCGAGTTCTTCGACTTGTTGGCAAGTTTGTTGATAAGCCAGATATAAGCCTTGCTCCTCTATTCGAGCTTGCTCTCCTTGAGACTTAATAGTCTCCAAAGTTTGAGCGAGAGCACTCAAGTTTTCTTGAAGTGATTTCAGATTTTCTTCTTCCTGACCAAGAATCTTCTCTTCCTTAGCAATTTCTTTTTGCAACTCTTCTAATTCAGGCTTGATAAAAATGCTGTTATTTTGACGATTGGCACCACCAGCATAAGAACCACCTGTACGCAATTCTGTACCATCTAGGGTTACCATCCGAACTTGATAACGTACCTTACGAGCAGCATCACGCGCATGCTCTACCGTATCAAAGATTGCTGTTGTAGCTAGCAAGTTTTTAAAAATAGCTTCATGCTTGGCATCAAAGGTAACCAATTCATCTGCCATTCCAAGAAAACCTGGACTTGAGGCAATCACATCTTGGTTCTGACCAGAAATGCTACGAGCCTTGATGGTTGTCAAAGGCAGGAAGGTAGCACGACCAGCTCGGTTTCGCTTAAGGAAATCAATAGCTTTAGTCGCAGCCTGTTCATCTTCAACGATGATATGTTGACTACTTGCACCGAGGGCAATTTCAAGAGCTGTTTGATAACGAACATCAAAAGTTAAATGTTCACTGACCGCTCCGACAATACCGCCCAGGCGATTTTTTTCTTGTAGAACACTCTTAACACCCGCATAGAAATTACTATGATTTTTAAGAATGTTTTCCAGACTTTGCGCCTTGGCCTGCTTGTTTTTCAAACTATCTAGGCGGTCAAAAAGTTGATTTTGCTGACTTTGATAAGCCTGCTTTTGTTCTTCTTCCTGTTTAGCATTCGTCTGATAGTCAGCAAGCAAGGTCTGTACTTTTTCTTTTGCTGATTTAAGAGCAGTTTCTTGTTCACTTGCCTTAGATTTGGCAGAAGCTAATTGTTCCTTCAAGGACTCCAATTGTTCTTCTTGCTTTTGAGTCTGTTGGCGACTATTTTCAAGATCATTTTCAATCCGTGTCAATTGGTTAGAGACATCCGCTTCTTCCTGCAAGAAAGCAACAAAGCGCTCACGCAATTTCTCAAT
This sequence comes from Streptococcus sp. CF4-3, assembly GCF_024295385.1. Classification (NCBI taxonomy): domain Bacteria; kingdom Bacillati; phylum Bacillota; class Bacilli; order Lactobacillales; family Streptococcaceae; genus Streptococcus; species Streptococcus sp. CF4-3. The sequence continues at coordinate 48,621 of NZ_JANCPN010000008.1, forward strand.
CATCTGATCTGGATCATCAGAAAATGCTACTAACTCAGCTTCTAAACGATTGATCTCCTTGGTATTGACTGCAAGATTTTCTTCTAACTGACTGAGATTTGCTTCTTTTTCTTCCTTCTCTTGAATAAGAACATTTCTCTTTTCATCCAAACTAGCTAAACGAGCTTGAGCCTCTTGTTGATTGAGAGCAACCTGCTCTGTCTCCAGTTTAGACAAGGCCAATTTCCGTTCTAAATCACTGATTAGAGCAGTCAAATCCATCAAACTAGTTTGATCTTTAGCCATCTCTGCTTGTAAATCTTGTCTCTGCTTCTTGAGAGATTGATTTTCAAGTTCTAGTGACTCGCGTTTTTGATAATAACTAGTCAACAGTTCTTGAACTTGGTTTAATTCTTCTTCTGTTAGATTCAATTCAGCCTTATTGGCTTGAATTTGTGCAACTAAAACATCTAAGTAGATGCCTTTACGCTGACTGTCCAAGTCTATAAATTTACGAGCTGTTGCTGCTTGCTTTTCTAAGGGCTTGATTTGATTGTCTAACTCATAGATGATATCTTCCAAGCGGTCTAAATTGTCTTGAGTTTGTTGAAGTTTGCTTTCCGTCTCTTTGCGACGAGTTTTATATTTTAAAACTCCGGCAGCTTCTTCAAAGATTGCGCGACGTTCCTCAGGTTTAGAGTTGAAGATTTCTTCAACCTTCCCTTGGGAAATAATAGAGAAGGAGTCGCGACCAAGTCCGGTATCTAAGAAAAGATCATGAATATCACGAAGACGGACTTTTTTCCCATCAATCTTGTATTCACTATCTCCCGTACGATAGATGTGACGCTCCACCTTGATTTCCTGTCCTGAATCCTTGATGAAACCATCCTGGTTATCTAGAGTAACAACTACAGAAGCATAGTTTAATGGTTTTCTACTTTCTGTTCCTGCAAAGATAACATCTGGCATCTTCCCGCCACGAAGACTTTTGACACTGGATTCCCCAAGAGCCCAGCGTAAACTTTCTGTGATGTTAGATTTTCCAGAACCATTGGGTCCTACAACTGCTGTTACTCCTTGGTCAAAGACAACCTTGGTTTTGTCAGCGAAGGACTTAAACCCCTGAATCTCAATTTCTTTTAAATACATGAATCCAGTCCTTCCTCAACTGCATTTTTAGCGGCTTCTTGTTCGGCCAATTTTTTAGATCGTCCTTGACCCCTACCTAAACTTTGACCCTCGACGAGGACTTCAACCTCAAACATCTTATCATGGGCAGGTCCAATCTCTGAAATCACCTGATAACGAATATCGACATCACCATTGACTTGGAGTAATTCTTGGAGGTGAGTCTTGTAGTCTTTAATCATCTCAAAATCACCAGCCTCAACCTTCGGTATCATGACCTGATAGATAAACTCTTTTACCGTAAGTAGATCCTTATCTAAAAGCAGGGCACCCAAAAAGGCTTCGAAAGCATCTCCCAAGATGGTATCTCGATTACGGCCTCCAGATTTTTCCTCTCCCTTTCCTAGCTTGATAAACTGGTCAAACTGGCAGTCACGGGCAAAACCAGCTAAACTCTCCTCGCGTACAATCATGGCACGGAGTTTAGACAGGTCACCTTCTGGTTTTTTAGGATATTTTTTGTACAGATATTCTGAAATCAATAATTGCAGAACAGCGTCTCCTAAAAATTCCAAGCGTTCATTGTGTGAAATTTTTAAGAGGCGGTGCTCATTGGCGTAACTAGTGTGAGTAAAAGCTGTTTCAAGTAACTGTTTATCTGAAAAAACAAGCCCAAAACGTTGCTCTAACACGGTTTCTAATTCTTTCATAAGAACCTCTTTCTAAAACATTATAATACACTCCATTATACCAAAAAAAGCTTTCTTAGTCAGAAAATAACAGTTAAAAGTCCTTTTTCTGACTTGTGTTTAAAATCAATCCATTACTAGCAGTTCAGCCTATTTTTTGGTATAATAAATCTTATGGAAATTGAAAAAACCAATCGAATGAATGCTCTGTTTGAATTTTATGCAGCCCTTTTGACTGATAAGCAGATGAACTATATCGAGCTTTACTATGCAGACGACTATAGTTTAGCTGAAATTGCAGAAGAGTTCGGTGTCAGTCGTCAGGCTGTTTATGATAATATCAAACGTACAGAAAAGATTCTGGAAGATTATGAGATGAAGCTTCATATGTACTCTGATTACATTGTCCGCAGTCAGATTTTTGATCAGATCATTGAGCGCTATCCAGAAGATGCTTTTCTACAAGAGCAAGTTGAGATTTTAACAAGTATTGACAATCGGGAGTAATCATGGGCAGTCTAGTTAATTATCAAGGAATACCTTGCAAACTATTAGCCGCAGAGGAACCATTTCCTACTCGACTACAGATTATCTCGCCCAATGATATCTCCAAAGCTATGCAAATAGGTTTTAGCTGTTGGGGATATCCAAATGAAATCATGAAAGAAGTCACACCTGAAGAACTAGAGTGTTTGCAACATTTCGGACGATTTCCACTGAATTGAATAAATAGGAGAAAAATATGGCATTTGAAAATTTAACAGAACGTTTACAGAACGTCTTTAAAAATCTACGTAAAAAAGGAAAAATCACAGAGAGTGATATCCAAGAAGCAACCAAGGAAATTCGTCTGGCTCTTTTAGAAGCCGACGTTGCTCTTCCAGTTGTCAAGGATTTTATCAAAAAAGTTCGTGAACGTGCGATTGGGCACGAAGTCATTGATACCCTCAATCCAGCTCAACAAATCATCAAGATTGTTAATGAAGAGTTGACGGAAGTTCTTGGTTCTGATACAGCTGAGATTATCAAGTCTCCTAAGATTCCTACAATCATCATGATGGTTGGTTTGCAGGGGGCTGGTAAAACAACCTTCGCTGGAAAACTTGCTAACAAACTCAAAAAAGAAGAGGATGCTCGTCCTCTGATGATTGCGGCCGACATCTATCGTCCTGCAGCTATTGACCAGCTTAAAACACTAGGACAACAAATTGATGTTCCTGTCTTTGCTCTTGGAACTGAAGTTCCTGCAGTGGAGATTGTTCGCCAAGGTTTGGAGCAAGCTAAAGCCAACCATAACGACTATGTTTTGATTGATACGGCCGGTCGTTTGCAAATTGACGAACTTCTTATGAACGAGCTCCGTGATGTTAAAGCTCTTGCTCAACCAAATGAAATCCTTCTCGTCATCGATGCCATGATTGGTCAAGAAGCTGCAAACGTTGCGCGTGAATTTAACGCCCAATTAGAAGTTACCGGTGTCATCCTTACCAAGATTGATGGTGATACTCGTGGTGGTGCTGCCCTTTCTGTTCGTCACATTACTGGAAAACCAATCAAATTCACTGGTACTGGTGAAAAGATTACCGACATTGAAACCTTCCACCCTGACCGTATGGCAAGCCGTATTCTCGGTATGGGAGATATGCTGACTCTGATTGAGAAAGCTTCCCAAGAATACGATGAGCAAAAAGCCCTTGAAATGGCTGAAAAAATGCGTGAAAATACCTTTGATTTCAACGATTTCATTGATCAGTTGGATCAGGTACAAAATATGGGACCAATGGAAGATTTGCTCAAGATGATTCCTGGTATGGCCAACAATCCAGCTGTCCAAAACATGAAGGTGGATGAAAAACAAATAGCTCGCAAACGTGCTATCGTGTCTTCTATGACTCCTGAAGAACGTGAAAATCCAGATTTGCTCACTCCAAGCCGTCGTCGTCGTATTGCAGCTGGTTCTGGTAATACCTTTATCGATGTCAACAAGTTCATCAAAGACTTTAACCAAGCTAAACAACTCATGCAAGGTGTCATGTCTGGTGACATGAACAAGATGATGAAGCAAATGGGCATCAACCCTAACAACCTTCCTAAAAACATGCCTGGTGGCATGGATATGTCCGCCCTTGAAGGTATGATGGGACAAGGTGGCATGCCGGATATGTCTGCTCTCGGAGGAGCTGGAATGCCCGATATGAGCCAGATGTTTGGTGGAGGTCTCAAGGGTAAAATCGGTGAATTTGCCATGAAACAATCCATGAAACGCATGGCCAACAAAATGAAAAAAGCTAAGAAAAAACGCAAATAAAAAAGAGAGTGGGACAGAAATCGGTAATTCGTTAGAATTCGATTTCGTCGTCCCACCTCCGCACAGTTGAGTAGGGCTGTAAAAGCTGATGAAATCAGCGTAGTAGAGCCCACTCAACCACTGCGTCTTGATCGACAATCCAAAGATAATTGAGAGGCTGGGACAAAAGTCCTAGCCTCTTTTTTAGTTATTTCTAAGTTTCTCCAAGGTTTGCTTGAATATTTCTGGAATATCAGCAGTAAATTCCATAGTTTCACCGGTTCTTGGATGAGTAAATCCTAGCGTTTTGGCATGGAGAAATTGTCCATGTCCCTTTAGGGTTTTACGAAGTCCATAAACCTTATCCCCAGCTACAGGATGGCCGATATAAGCCATGTGCACACGGATTTGATGAGTTCGTCCTGTTTCCAATTGCAACTCTAATAAAGAATAGTCACCAAAGCGTTCTAAGACTTGGAAACGTGTCACTGCTGGTTTTCCTTTAGCAGTCACAGCTTGTTTCTTGCGGTCTTTTTCGCTACGACCAATCGGCGCCTCAATAACACCTCGGTCATTTGGAAGATTTCCATGAACGATGGCCCAATACTTACGAAGAGATTTCTTGTCCTTCAATTCTTGAGCAAGTGCGATGTGCGCTTCATCATTTTTGGCAATCATCAAAAGCCCAGATGTGTCCTTATCGATACGATGGACAATCCCTGGACGTAGCACACCATTGATTCCTGATAAGTCTTTGATATGATACATGAGAGCATTCACCAAGGTACCACTGGTATGACCAGCACTTGGATGAACAACCATGCCTTGAGGTTTGTTGACTACTGCTACATCCTCATCTTGATAAATGATTTCTAAAGGAATATCTTCAGCTACATACTCTAAAACCTCTGGTTCGGGAACTTGATAGGTGATGACATCCCCCTCTTGGACCGTATACTTGGCTTTCTTAACCTGGCCGTTGACCAGGACTTGACCAGACTTGATTTGTTCATTGGCGAGACTACGAGACAATTCTGTCAAATCTGACAAAGCCTTATCTAGGCGTATCCCGCCGGTTTCAATTTTAATTTCCATTCATTTCCTCTTTTAGCATTGCAATTAATAACACAACTACTCCTACTGTCAGATAACTATCAGCCACATTGAAAATCGCAAAATTGATAAAGTCTAAGTGAAACATATCCACGACAAATCCTTGGCTAATGCGATCAATGAAGTTTCCCAGACCACCTGCAATAATCAGAACCAATCCAATGACTGTCCAGAGGGAATCCTCTATATGCTTATGCAAATACCAAATAGCTCCCACCATAACTACTAGTGTTATAACTGCAAAAAACCACTGTTGATCTTGAAGCATAGAAAAAGCTGCCCCCCTATTTTGCAGATAGGTTAAACTCACCAGATTAGGAATCCATGATTTGATTTCACCAAGAGCAATATTCTGAACGACATAAGCCTTTACCAATTGATCTAATACAATCAAGGCTGCTATAATCCCTGCTACTAATACTCTTTTTTTCATGCTTTCCTCTTCTGATCAAAATACTCTTGCATAACTTCTACAAATAAGGTTCCCGCTGGGCTCAAGTCTACTTCCTCACGTTTCACATAAACCATGCGATTATTGAGATTATCATTTAATGGAATAACCGTAATTCCGTTGACACTATCTCTATCTAAGAATCCAGAACCAGTCGCATAAGCATTTGTTCTTTCAAGAATTCCATTTAAAGTAGCGCGGTCTGTTACGTTAAACATCTGAGAGCTGGCACTTGTATCCACAAAGTTTTCTGAGTAATAGAGATATTCATCCTTTTCTTGCGTGAATCGAACTGTTGGCAAATCAACTAAATCTTCCATGACCAACTCTTTTTTCTTAGCTAAAGGATGTCCTTCACGCAGATAGATATGCGTCTGGAAAGGAATCAACTCAATCACTTCAAGACCTAATTTTTCAACCCGTTGCATGATACCCTTTTGGTTTTGATTGTTGAGGTAAATAATCCCAATCTCACTATGACCTTGGGCTACTTCATCCAAAATCTGAACAGTTGTAGATTCAAAAATACGGAAATTTTTATAGTCTGGGTACCTTTGAGAAAAAGTTGTGATAGTCGGTGGCAAGAAATCATAGTGCTGGCTGGCTATTGAAAACTCATCCTTTTCCTCTTCAGGATTGGCATACTGGTTCTGGAAAACATCAAATCCTTTGACCAACTCTTGGGCCTTTTCATAAAATTCCATTCCACGACGAGTAAGAAAGGTACCCGAACTGGTTCTGCGGAAAATCTTGAATCCTAGCTCTTTCTCCAGATCTCTTACAGAAATAGATAGACTGGGTTGGCTAACGTACATTTTCTCAGCCGCTTCACGAAAAGTACCACTATTTGCAATAGCAACAACATAACGTAATTGTTGAATATTCATGATTTCTCCTTCGATTTCTATCTTATCATTATACCATAAATCAAGCCTATCCAACAAAGGAAAATCATGAGACAGTTACTTCTAAAAAAGGCAAACAAAAAAACACCTTTAAAGCTAGACCCAAAATCCAACTAAAAAGGGGTGTTATCAAATGCGATTATTTAGCCGCTGCGTAAAGCTCGTCTACTTTATTCCAATTAATAACTGAGAAGAAAGCTTTGATGTAGTCAGGACGAACATTGCGGTATTTCACGTAGTAGGCATGTTCCCAAACGTCCAAGCCCAAGATTGGTTTCTTACCTTCTGAGATTGGTGTGTCTTGGTTCGCAGTTGAAGTTACTTCAAGTTTACCTTCTTTGTTAACAACCAACCATGCCCATCCAGAACCGAAACGAGTAGTTGCTGCCGCAGTAAATGCTGCTTGGAATTCTTCGAATGAACCAAATGTTGCATCGATTGCTGCTGCAAGTTCTGCTGAAGGAGCTGTTTTTTCAGGAGTCATCAATTTCCAGAAAAGAGCATGGTTCAAGTGTCCACCACCGTTGTTGATAAGCGCTTGACGGATATCAGCTGGGATAGATTCTACGTCAGCAAGCAATGCTTCAAGGTCTTCACCAATTTCAGGGTGTTTTTCAAGAGCTGCGTTTGCGTTGTTGACATATGTTTGGTGATGTTTGTCATGGTGCAAGTGCATCGTTTCAGCATCGATGTATGGTTCCAATGCATCGTAAGCGTATGGAAGATCTGGTAAGATAATAGCCATCTGTAATACCTCTTTTTCTTTTTATATAAAAATGATAACGCAAACAACCTGTTTTTTCAAGTTATTTGCTCATTTTGACTGGCTCGCAATCTGCAATAAAGCTTTCTCAAACAAGTACCCTTTTTCGTAAACACCAGTCTTAATTTGATAATCTGCCTGGATGAGATAACGAATAGAATCCTGCAGGAATTTCAGGGACAATCCTCGCGTGTCACGAAGGGCAAATTTGATTTGATAGGGATTCGGATTGCGACCAAGATAGTGACCCAAACTGCTGACCATCTGAGATTCTGTCTGACCAGACTCTTGCAATATTTTTACCTGTGTATAGAGTCTAAACTGTCCCAGCATAATGGCAATCAGCTTAATCTCATCTTCACCCTGTAAGCTCAAATCTTTAACTAAATCTCGTGCCTGATCAATTTTCTTAGTTAATATTAATTGGGTCAAATCAAAAATATTATCCTGCAAAGTCTTTGGAATGGCCTCAACAATATCTTCTTCTGTTATCAGACCACTATCCTTATAAGACAGTAAGAAGAGCAGGTTTTTCTGAATTTCACTGAATTGAAAACTAGATTTGATAAGCAACTGTTCAAAGGAATTTCCATCAAAAGTAAGTCCTTGTTCCTGAGCCCACTTTTGAAAATAGGCTCTCAACTCTTGCTCTTTAGGTTCAAGAGCCTCAAATACTGTCGCGTCTCGCTTAAGTAATTTGACCAAACGTCTCTTGCTATCTAACTTGCCTTCAGCAAAGATTACTAATTTACTTGAGGGTACAGGATTTTCCAGATAGTCTTCAAAGGCCTTTAGCTCATCATCAGTTAGATAGCGTTTTTTAGCAGTTGTAATATCGAGAAAATGATCTAAAATAACAATTTTTTCATCCGCAAAGAAAGGAAGACTGACCAGCTCAAGTTCCAAGCTATTGTAGTCTACTTCTTTCATGTCAAAATAAGCAAAATTCAAATCTGCAGGATCGTATCCGATTTGCTTTAGAACCTGTGCTTTCATGACGTCATACTGGCCTTGATCTGCCCCTGTAAACAGGGTCAAACTAGGAAGGTTTGCTAAGGATAGCTTTCGACTTTCTTCTATGGCTAGCATTTATTCTCCTTTCTTTTTAATTTAGCTTCTGTTTAATCCATATAATTCAATTTTCCACGGAAATCCTCTAGGCTTTGGTATCCTTTTTCCGTCATAATTTCTTTGAGTTCCTTTGTAATACGTTCAAAAGCACCTACACCTTCTTTATGAAGAGTAGTTCCTACTTGTACCATGCTGGCACCACATAGGATATGTTCAAAGGCATCACGCCCTGTGAGCACTCCACCAGTTCCGATGATTTGAATTTGAGGATTTAAGCGTTGATAAAAGGCATGGACATTGGCAAGTGCAGTTGGTTTAATGTATTCTCCACCAATTCCACCAAAACCATTCTTAGGACGAATTACGACAGACTCGTCTTTAATATAAAGACCATTTCCGATAGAGTTAACACAGTTGACGAACTTGAGTGGGTATTTGTTAAAAATCGCTGCTGCTTGATCAAAATGTACAATATCAAAATAAGGTGGTAGCTTAATTCCTAGAGGTTTTGTAAAATACTCAAAGACTTCTGACAAGATACGGTCTGTTGTTTCAAAATCATAGGCAATCTGAGGTTTTCCTGGAACATTGGGACATGAGAGATTGAGTTCAGTTAGACCACGAAAATCACTTTCTTGCACCTTCTTCAAAATGGTATGAGTTTCCTCTGGAGACATTCCAACTAAAGACAGAAAGAAAGTACGGTTTGGTTCTTTTTCTTGTAACTCTAATAGATAGTTCAAATAATAATCTAAACCATTATTAGGCAGCCCCATCGAGTTAATAGAACCTAGTGGAACATCTTGATAACGTGGTTCAGGATTTCCCTGACGAAATTCCAAGGTTGCTGTTTTTGTGACAAAAGTTCCTGCTGCTGAGTTTTTAACACCTTCCAATTCCTCAATGGTCATACAAGTAACTCCTGCTGCATTCATCAAGCAATTATCAAATTCAAAACCAGCAATCTGTGTTTTAGTTGATACCATGATTCTATTCCTCCAGATGATTCCTTTATATCTCCACTATTATACCATACTTTGATAGGACTCTTTTAATAAAACTGACCTCATAAAAATGTTGGCTTTTTTAGCTGAAAAATAGAGCTGTTGCTAAATTGAAAGAATTTTTAGAAAATTTGTGTTTTTTCCTTTACAGTAAAAAATTTTTCTGCTATAATGTCTCATGTAATAAAATATGACAACAAAAAGGAGAACGATATGACATCTGCTAAAGAATATATCCAAAGCGTGTTTGAAACTGTAAAAGCTCGTAACGGGCATGAGGCTGAATTTCTCCAGGCGGTTGAAGAATTCTTCAGCACTTTGGAGCCTGTCTTCGAAAAACACCCTGAGTATATTGAAGAAAATATCTTGGCACGTATCACTGAACCTGAGCGCGTAATTTCTTTCCGTGTTCCTTGGGTTGACCGTGATGGAAAAGTTCAAGTTAACCGTGGTTACCGTGTTCAATTCAACTCAGCTGTTGGACCATATAAAGGCGGACTTCGTTTCCACCCAACTGTAAATCAAGGGATCTTGAAATTCCTCGGATTCGAACAAATCTTTAAAAACGTTTTGACTGGACTTCCAATCGGTGGAGGTAAAGGTGGATCAGACTTTGATCCTAAAGGCAAAACTGATGCTGAAGTGATGCGCTTCTGCCAAAGCTTCATGACTGAATTGCAAAAATACATCGGACCATCTCTTGACGTGCCTGCTGGTGATATCGGTGTCGGTGGACGTGAAATTGGTTACCTTTACGGACAATACAAACGCCTCAACCAATTTGATGCTGGTGTCTTGACTGGTAAACCTCTTGGATTTGGTGGTAGCTTGATTCGTCCAGAAGCAACTGGTTATGGATTGGTTTACTACACTGAAGAAATGCTTAAAGCAAACGGCAACAGCTTTGCAGGTAAGAAAGTTGTTATTTCAGGTTCTGGTAACGTAGCTCAATACGCTCTTCAAAAAGCAACTGAACTTGGTGCAACTGTTATCTCTGTATCTGACTCAAATGGTTATGTGATTGATGAAAACGGAATCGATTTTGACCTTCTTACAGATGTTAAAAACAACCGTCGTGCTCGTTTGACTGAATACGCTGCAGAAAAACCAACTGCTACTTACCATGAAGGTTCTGTATGGACTTACTCAGGCAACTACGACATCGCCCTTCCATGTGCGACTCAAAATGAAATTGACGGTGATGCTGCAAAACGTTTGGTAGCTCAAGGTGTGAAAGTTGTCTCTGAAGGAGCAAACATGCCAAGTAACTTGGAAGCTATCCATGTTTACAAAGAAAATGGTGTCCTTTACGGACCTGCAAAAGCTGCCAATGCTGGTGGTGTTGCTGTATCTGCCCTTGAAATGAGCCAAAACAGTCTTCGCCTTTCATGGACACGTGAAGAAGTTGACGGACGTCTCAAAGACATCATGACAAACATCTTTAACACTGCTAAAACAACTGCAGAAACATACGGTCTTGGTACTGACTACCTTGCAGGTGCAAATATTGCAGCCTTTGAAAACGTAGCAAATGCTATGATTGCCCAAGGTATTGTTTAAAAATAAAGATTATTATCAAAAAAGCAACAACTTATTAAGTTGTTGCTTTTTATCATATTCAAATAAAGTATATCAAACTCTTATTAAGAAACGATAAATGTTTCACCACAGTTTTCACAAGTTAAGTTAGTTCCAATTACTCCATCTGTTGATGTATGACAATTAGGACAGTAGGCCCGTTTTGCTGACAATCTATAAGATAATTGATCTTGTAATACTTTTCCCTTTGTTTCTATAACATCTTCTTCAAGTTCTTCAAATTCAAGAACTGTCATCAAACTTTTATTATATTGTTTCATCCTTGGTTGTATTAAAAATAAAATAAATGATATGACAATAAATAAGAAAAATAATATGAATAAAATTGTAACTATCAAAAGCCACATAAAGTAGAAATCGTGAAGTAATCCTTCTTTTTTTCCTAATAACCATCTTATTTCCTTATCTATGGACTGATAAAATTTCAATCCCGAAACAATACAAATGAAAGATACTAGCGGATAAACAAATTTTGATATCATTAAACGATAGCGTCTCATTTATACTTCCTTTCTAGATAACCATGCACCACAATAATCACATGATTTACCCTGACCTAAGTCAAGCAAATTCTCCCCACTGCATGATGGACAAATAACAGGATAGGTGTTTTTATGAATCTTATGCTTTTCAAATAAGGTGAATAATGCTTGTATCTGTTTTTGTGTCTTAATTTCCTCTTCTCTCTTTGATTCTCGGTAAGTTAGGATCAATATCACAATCAAATTAAGCAAATACCAAGGAATTAAAAGAAATAAAAATCGGATAGACCATTCCCTGGATTTTACTAGTTCAAAAAGTGATGAAAAAGTAATTAAAACAAGCATTTGAAGTAGATTCTTTTGTTTCAACTTTTTCAAGGAAAAGGAATCTTTAATTGTTTTTCGGAATAAGAATAAAATAATTAAGGCAATAACGACATAAGAAATATTTTGGAATGCTAAAAACACTAAACTTATAACAATAGGAATCCCGATAACCTTCCCCAAGAGTATAAAATCAAGATTTTTTAAAATAACATTAGTTGGTTCATCTTCGAGAGCAAAGATAGCTAGTGATAGAACTACAAAACAGAGTATTACTATATTTGAAATTAACCAATGAAAGACTTCTTTCCAATTATTCTTAATATACTGTTTCACCTATCTTCTCCTCTAGTTGCTATATATTCTCTATAAAGAGCTTTCCCATTATATATCTCATCCAAAGCTTTGACTTTAATTTTTATATTTTCTAAAACACCAAAGCTATAAAATGCAAAGGAAGACAAAAAGAAACCTGATAAAGAAAAAATAATAGGTGTCACTATTGAGAAAATCGGCTTACCATATCCTAGAAATAGAGTTGCAATCAATAGTGAAATAAAAAATGTTGCACTTGTTAATCCCATAAAAAGTATACTTAATAAACGAAATACTTGATACATTCACAATATCCTCCTATAATAAATTTCCTAACTGTTTAACTGTCTAGTTTTTCTAATTTTACTTCTACATTGATACAATTTCATAAATTTAATGTTCAAACAAAGAATACATATGTATCAGTATAAAAAATGGGAACTCTGACACAAACAGAACTCCCAAAATAAGCTAATGATTGGGATTAGAAACATGATAGAATCAAAATATTATAAAGATTTTTAAGACATATGTATATTTCATCCCACATTTTATTTTAAAATTTAAACTTTATCTAGGTTGACCGCAATTAGAACAAAACTTAGCTTCTTCAGAAAATTCAGCCCCACACTGACTACAGAACTTAGCTAAAGCATCCTCTTTACTTGAATCGAATTGATTCTGTTCGGAACTATTATTAGCTTGGTTAAGCCCTTCGATATTTCCTACAAGGTTGTTAAGTTTAGCTCCTATTCCAAGACCCATAGCGACTTCCATTCCTACACCCATTAATTTTCCATTAGAATTTTCATTTTTCGCTGCTTCTTCTAGAATATCAAATTTTCGCTCCTCCTGATAGTTATATCCTTCGATATCTCGACTTGTAGTCTTAATTTTAGCATCTACAATTTGTTTATGGAATTTGAAAATATCTTTATATCCCTGACATCCTTGATTAACTTTTAGAGATTCAATATTAAATTCTTCAATACGAATACCATACTTATCGAACTGATTCTCTAAAATCTTAGATAGTTCAAGACCAATTTCATTGCTGTGCATTTCAATATCAATAACAGCAATCTGATTACTATAGACAACTTTTGAAATAGCTGAACTAATTAGTCCAATGGTAGCTTGCCTAAAGCGTTTTTGAAAAATATCTACTGTAATAAGATCAGGCTGACTTGGCATAAATTCCAATAAAAAAGCTTCCAAGTTTACAATTCGAGGAACAAAATTTCCATGTAATTTCAATTCGACAGGAATATCAGTCTCTGGATCTCGTACTAAAATAGCTGAAGGAGTTCCCCAACCAATGGGTTGTAAATCATACAAATTTACGAACCATAGATTTGATGAATTCTGTAAAACACCACCACTGACAAAGGTTTTAAATTCATCCAATAACTGTGTGTCAGAGATTTCAATCTTATGCTTTCCTGCATTAAATCTAGCTAATTCTTTCCCATTTGAAAATAATATTGCACATTGTCCAGGGTTAACAATTAATGTTGAACCAGATTTAATATCCGTTTTAGGATGTCTCCAAGCAAGTATATTTCTGGTATTTTCTCCTTCGTACCGAATAACATCAAACATTTTTAAAGCCATGGTTTCTCCTTTTTATAGTTTCCAAAAATTATAATCAATCAAATCTTATTTTCTTACTTATACTTATATTTATATTATATAATCTCGTTATTAAAAAGGCAACTCAAATTATTAAAGGTTATATCAAGCAAATTGTGACTTAATATGAGCTTTATATGTAAAAATCCCTATCCAAACGGATAGGGATTTTTTGATTACAATTTACCTGCTACGGCATCCAACAATTCTTGGATTTTTGCTTGGTTGCTTCCTCCTGCCATGGCCATGTCTGGTTTACCACCACCACGTCCATCAACGATAGGAGCCAATTCTTTGACCAAGTTACCTGCGTGGATGTCTTTTGTCTTGCTGGCTACAAGAAGGTTGACCTTGTCACCGATGGCTGCGACAAGAACAAGCACATCAGAGTAGTCTTTTTGCTTCCAGTTATCTGCAAAGGTACGAAGAGCACCTGCATCTGATACAGAAACTTGACTAGCAATGTAACGGTGGCCGTTTGCTTCTTGAACATTCTTGAAGACATCGCCGGCTGCAGCTGCTGCCGCTTTTTCCTTCAATTCTGCATTTTCTTTTTGCAATTGACGGAGTTGTTCTTGAAGTCCTTCAACCTTGTGAGGTACTTCTTTGAGTTGAGGAGCTTTCAAGGTTGCTGCGACTGCTTTCAGTGCATCTTCTTGTTCACGATAAGCTTCAAAGGCTTCCTTACCAGTCACTGCCAAGATACGACGAGTTCCTGAGCCGATCCCTTCTTCCTTGACAATCTTGAAGAGACCGATCTCAGAAGTATTGCCAACGTGGGTACCACCACAAAGTTCAACTGAGTAGTCACCAATCGTTACAACACGGACTTCTTTACCGTATTTCTCACCAAAGAGGGCCATAGCTCCCATTTCTTTGGCTGTGTCGATATCAGTCTCAACAGTCTTGACTGCAATAGCTTCCCAGATCTTCTCATTGACTTGTTGCTCAATAGCACGCAATTCTTCTGGTGCCACGGCTTGGAAGTGGGTGAAGTCGAAGCGGAGGAATTCTACTTCATTAAGTGAACCCGCTTGAGTTGCATGGTGGCCAAGGATATTGTGAAGAGCCGCATGGAGCAAGTGAGTTGCCGTGTGGTTCTTCATGACACGGTGACGACGATTGCTATCGATGGCCAAAGTGTATTCTTGGTTCAAAGCAAGCGGTGCAAGAACTTCAACAGTATGAAGAGCTTGTCCATTCGGTGCTTTTTGAACATCCGTTACAGTCGCTACAAGGTTTCCTGCAGCATCCAAGATTTGACCGTGGTCTGCAACCTGTCCACCCATTTCAGCGTAGAATGGAGTTTCTGCAAAGATCAGTGATGCAGTTCCTTCAGCTACAGCTACAGCTTCTACTTCCGCATTGTCCGCCACGATAGCCACCAACTTAGAAGACAATTGGCTAGCATTGTAGTTGAAAACACTTTCTACAGTAATGTTTTGAAGGGTTTCATTTTGCATACCCATAGATCCGCCTTTAACAGCAGACGCACGCGCACGTTCTTGTTGCTCTTTCATGGCTGCTTCAAAACCTTCACGATCAACTGTCATTCCAGCTTCTTCAGCAATTTCTTCTGTCAATTCCACTGGGAATCCGTAAGTATCATAGAGTTTAAAGACATCTTGACCGGCGATGACAGATTGACCTTTTTCTTTCAAGTCTGCTACGATTGTTTCTGCAAAGTGTTGACCTGAGTGAAGAGTGCGGGCAAATGACTCTTCTTCGCTCTTGACGATTTTTTCGATAAAATCACGTTTTTCAAGCACTTCTGGGTAGTAGCTTTCCATGATTTTTCCAACAGTTGGAACCAGTTTGTAAAGGAAAGGCTCGTTTATGCCCAATTTTTGACCATGCATAGACGCACGACGGAGGAGACGACGAAGAACGTAACCGCGTCCTTCATTACCAGGAAGAGCTCCATCCCCAATCGCAAATGAAAGTGAACGGATATGGTCGGCAATAACCTTGAAGCTCATGTTATCGCCATCTTGGTCGTAAACCTTACCAGATAATTTCTCAACTTCACGAATGATTGGCATGAAGAGGTCTGTTTCAAAGTTGGTCTTAGCACCTTGGATAACAGCTACCAAACGCTCCAATCCAGCGCCCGTATCAATGTTTTTGTGTGGCAATTCCTTGTACTCGCTACGAGGTACAGCTGGATCAGCGTTAAATTGTGACAATACAATGTTCCAGATTTCGATATAACGGTCATTTTCGATATCTTCTGCAAGAAGACGAAGACCAATGTTTTCAGGGTCAAAGGCTTCTCCACGGTCGAAGAAGATTTCTGTATCAGGTCCAGAAGGTCCCGCACCGATTTCCCAGAAGTTGTCTTCAATTGGGATCAAATGACTTGGATCTACTCCCACTTCAATCCAGCGGTTGTATGAATCCTTGTCATCTGGATAGTAAGTCATGTAAAGTTTGTCTTTAGGGAAGTCAAACCACTCAGGACTTGTCAAAAGCTCATATGCCCATGTAATTGCTTCGTCACGGAAGTAATCCCCGATTGAGAAGTTCCCCAACATTTCAAACATGGTATGGTGACGGGCAGTCTTCCCTACGTTTTCGATATCGTTGGTACGGATGGCTTTTTGAGCATTGGTAATACGTGGATTTTCAGGTTTGATAGTTCCATCGAAGTATTTTTTAAGAGTGGCAACCCCTGAGTTGATCCACAAAAGGGTTGGGTCGTTTACTGGAACCAAGCTAACGGATGGTTCTACTGAGTGGCCTTTTGTAGCCCAGAAATCAAGCCACATTTGGCGGACTTGTGCACTAGATAATTGTTTCATAGATATCTCCTTATTGTATCATTGTTTGATTGACTTTCTAGCATCTCTACGTAGTCGATAGCGACACAGAGAGAAACAACTAGATCAGCATAAGAATCTTCATAAACGGTAAGATTGTATGTAGAGGTCAGACGAATGAATTCTTTCGAGATTTCTGCAATCACTTGATCTCGGTCATCCAAAAGTTTGAAATCCCAATCCCAAATATCTCCTTCAATGCGAAGACCCAGGTTGTCAAATTCATACTTATCTCTAAAGAAAGTAAATTTCTTGCGGATGTAAAAGCTATCTCCGTTACTCAGTTGAATTTCAAAACGGGGCAAGAAGGTCATGACTTCTTTTCGAATCTCACTGACCTTTTGGTTATCTGCATCATAGATAGTAAATGTTTTGGGAATATTAAAAAAAGAACCTTCTACCTGATAGGCGATTTCTCCCCTATCATCCTTGATATCAAAACGTTCACCACCTATGCGGAATTTTTGTTTGACATGAAATGTTCTCATAAACACCTCCAAAAATAAAAGACAAATCCATATCACGAAGGGCGAAAAACCGCGGTACCACCTTCATTCAATGAACTTGTCATTCTCTTATTCTTATGCAATTGTGTGATTGAGTAGCATGATTTTCTATCTTAGATGGCTCGCAGCACCGCCAATTCTCTGAACTAAGATGGAGAGAAAATCAATTCTCAACTCTAGTATTATATCGTTTTTAGAGAAGTTCGTCAAGGTTTATCCTCTTAAAGATACTGCATCAAATAATAAATTCTGAAACTTAGATACTAATCGTCTCTCCTACAGAAAGAGTTTTATAATTAGCATCTATTACTTCTTTTTTTGTCGTCTGGTAATGACTATAATCCTCAATATGAATTGGATAAATATTTTTTGGTTGAAGTGTAGATTCTAATTGCTGTAACATCTTTAAATTCATTGTGAATGGACCACCAAATGAATCTGATTTAACAGCTCCAAGGTTTGCAAAAATAGCATCAATTTTTCGGGAAACAAAATCTGTTACCCTTGGATATAAAATCGTGTCACCTGTAAAGTAGATTATTTTAGTTTGCAAAGGAGCTGTGATTGTTATTTGATATCCATTAACCTTACCAACTATTTTTTGCATTATATAATTACTCGCATGATAAGCTGGTACAGCTTTTATAGCAATTTGATATTCATCAACTGAAAACAACTGCTCTTCTCCCCAATTTAAAACTATATTATTTAAGCATGATAATCCTTCTGTGATTTTTCTGTTAGGAGTAATTACAGTTTTATCCCTTAGGTATCCCTTTCCTACATCATCTAAATGATCTTTATGACCATGAGTTATTAACCATAAATCAACTTTGTTAAAAAGAGTCATATCATGATAAACATCGGTCTTTTTCTCAGATAGAAAACCTTTGAACTGGACCAAAGTACCTTTTGGCGATAAATCTGGATCGATTCCGATATAAAATTTATCATCTATAGAAATGACTCCGCATGCAACTCCACAATAAGTAAACGAAATAGACATAATACTCCTACAAATACTTTCCAAATCACTTTTTTATGAAAAGATAAATTCCTTATGATTAGAAAAATTATAACACGATTCACAAATTATTACTACTTAGCACTTGGAACAATAATAAAACCTAGCTATAGAAACTTTACTAGTTACTCATAGCTAGGTTTTATTTTGTTTTGTTTTGTTTTACTTTAATTGAAATTATTTACGACAGTTGGAAAGCCACTACTTCCGATACATCTTAAATTGTAGGAAGAGGTCGCTGTAGATTCCTGTCCATTTATGGTCAAATTTTTCATAAACTTCGAGGTGTTTCATAGTATCTGCATCTGGATAGAAGGACTTGTCCTCTTTTGTCTCCTCAGGGAGCATTTCCTTAGCAGCATTGTTTGGTGTTGAATAGCCGACATACTCAGCGTTTTTGAGAGCATTTTCAGGCTTCAACATAAAGTTAATAAAGGCATAGGCCGCATCCTGGTTCTTGACAGTTTTAGGAATAACCATGTTGTCAAACCAGAGGTTACTTGCTTCTGTAGGCACAACATATTTGAGGTTAGGATTCTTTTCCAACATCTGGCTAGCTTCCCCTGAGAAAGTCACACCGATAGCAGCATTGTTCTGAATCATGTAACCCTTCATCTCATCGGCTACAATAGCCTTGATATTAGGAGTTAACTCATACAGTTTATCAACCGTTTGTGATAGTTGTTGAGGATCTTTTGAGTTAAGGCTATAGCCTAGTGAGTTAAGACCTAAACCAAGCACTTCACGTGCCCCATCAAAGAGCATGATCGAATCCTTGTATTCTGGTTTCCAGAGGTCGTCCCAATGCTCAGGTGCTTCTTCCACCATGGTTTCATTGTAGACAATTCCCAATGTTCCCCAGAAATATGGGATAGAATATTCATTGTTTGGATCAAAGGACTGGTTGAGAAACTCAGAACCGATATTCTCAATGCCCTCAATCTTGCTATAATCTAGCGGAACTAGAAGATCTTCGTCCTTCATCTTGTTAATCATGTACTCACTTGGGATGGCAATATCGTAGGTTGTCCCACCCTGCTTGATTTTCGTGTACATGGCTTCGTTAGAGTCAAAGGTTTCGTACTGGACTTGGATTCCTGTTTCTTCTGTAAATTTCTCCAGAAGCTCAGGATCGATATAATCTCCCCAGTTGTAGATAACCAATTTTTGACTATCACGACTATTGATTTTACTATCAAGATGATAGGAAATCCCCCACAAGACAAGAATAATCGCTAAAATTCCTGCTAAAAATGAATAGAGTCGTTTCATGCTTGTTCCTCCTTCTCACGTGAAATGAAGTAATACCCTACAACCAGGATAATACTAAAGAGAAAGACCAAGGCTGAAAGAGCATTGATTTCTAGCGAAATTCCCTTACGAGCTCGAGAGTAAATCTCGACTGAGAGGGTTGAAAAACCATTCCCCGTTACAAAGAAGGTCACGGCAAAGTCATCTAGTGAATAGGTGAAAGCCATAAAGTAACCTGCAATGATAGACGGCGTTAAGTAAGGAAGCATAATTTCCTTGAACATTTGGAACTGGCTAGCTCCAAGGTCATAGGCCGCATGGATCATATCCCCATTCATCTCTTTCAATCGCGGCAAGACCATGAGCACTACGATAGGAATGGAGAAGGCCACATGACTGGACAAGACTGTCAGAAAACCAAGCGAAAACTTGAGTTGGGTAAAGAGAATCAAGAAGCTAGCACCAATCATAACGTCGGGTGCAACCATCAAAATGTTATTGAGGGATAGGAAGGCTTCTTGGTACTTTTTACGTGATTGGTAGATGTAGATAGCACCAAAGGTACCAATCACTGTCGCAATCAAGGCTGATAGGAAGGCTAGTAAAAAGGTTTGAACCAAGATCAGCATGAGTCTTCCATCTCCAAACATGGTTTCAAAGTGAGACAAACTAAAGCCTGTAAAACTATTCATATCATCCCCGGCATTGAAGGCATATCCGATCAGGTAAAAGATTGGCAAATAAAGGACGATAAAGACAAAGGCTAGGTAAAGATTCGATAATTTTTTCATCGTTCTCTCCTTTCCTTAGTCACCCACATAGTAATAAACATGGTCAGGATAAGAACAACACCGATAGTTGAACCCATACCATAGTTGTCATTGGTCAAGAAGTTCTGCTCGATGGCAGTCCCCAAAGTAATCACTCGGTTCCCCCCAATCAAACGGGTCAACATGAATAGACTCAAACTTGGGATAAAGACAGATTGAACTCCGCTTCGCACCCCGTTCATAGACAAAGGGAAGATGACATGACGGAAGGTTTCCCACTTGGTCGCACCGAGGTCATAGCTGGCATTGATGAGATTGTTATCCATATCATCCAAGACATTGAAGATGGGCAAAATCATAAATGGAAGCTCAATGTAGCTTGCTACAAAGATAAAGGAGAAATCTGTAAATAGCAACTGCTGAGAACCAATTCCGATAAATTCTAGGAATTGGTTAATAGAGCCATTTTGACCAAAAATCCCGATAAAGGCATAAGCCTTAAGGAGAAGGTTGATCCAGGTTGGCAAGATAATCAGCATGAGCCAGAGTTGACGATGTTTGAGACGAGTCAAAAAGAGGGCTGTTGGATAGCTAATCAAGAGTGTCACTAGAGTCACAATCCCAGCATAGAGAACAGAGTTGAAGCTCATTTTGAGATAGGTTAAGTTTTGTGACGCAAAATAGGATTTATAGTTTTCTAAACTAAACTGTCCTTCAATGTTGAAAAATGATTGTCCAAAAATCAAGACCAAGGGTGCCAATACAAAGAGTGCAATCCAAAGCATGTAGGGTACTACAAAGAGTTTAGAGGTTGTTTTCTTCATCTCTCTCCTCCTCGATAGCGTTAATTAAACCTGCTTCATGCTCTTCGATTTCTACGTACTCTTCGATACGAGCATCGAACTCTTCTTCTGTTTCATTGAGACGCATGATGTGGATGTCTTCTGGTTCAAAGTCCAGCCCGATTTCCTCACCAACGATGGCCTTACGAGTTGAGTGAATCATCCATTCGTTACCAAGTTCGTCATAGGCGATAATCTCATAGTGAACCCCACGGAAGAGCTGCGTATCGACCTTCACTTTAAGTTTTCCTTCTTCTGGAAGAGTAATGCGCAAGTCCTCTGGACGAATGACGACTTCGACCGGTTCATTTGGCTTCATCCCACCGTCGACCGCTTCAAATCGCTTGCCATTGAACTCGACCAAGTAGTCCTCAATCATGGTCCCTGGCAAGATATTTGATTCACCGATGAAGGTGGCTACAAAGTGGTTGATAGGCTCATCGTAGATGTCAACTGGTGTTCCAGACTGAACAATCTCACCGTCATTCATGACGAAAATCCAGTCGCTCATGGCCAAGGCTTCTTCCTGATCGTGAGTAACAAAGACAAATGTTATGCCCAAGCGTTGTTGCAGTTCACGGAGTTCGTACTGCATGTCTGTCCGCAACTTCAAGTCAAGTGCTGACAAAGGCTCATCCAAGAGCACCACACGAGGCTGGTTGATAATCGCACGCGCAATAGCTACACGCTGACGTTGTCCTCCAGATAACCTACGGATAGAACGTTTTTCATAGCCTTCAAGCTGTACCATCTTGAGAACTTCTAAGACACGTTTTTCGATTTCTTTTTTATCGACCTTTCGCAATCGCAATGGAAAGGCAACATTTTCAAAGACATTCATGTGCGGGAACAAGGCGTAAGATTGGAAGACCGTGTGAACATCGCGCTTATTGGTCGGGATGTCATTGATACGAACACCGTCTAGCAAAATATCACCAGTCGTTGCATCCAGCAAACCTGCGATGATATTGAGAATAGTTGATTTCCCTGAACCAGACGCTCCTAGCAGTGTGTAAAATTTTCCTTCTTCCAACTCAAAGTTAATATCCTTGAGAACCTTGGTGTCGCTATCTTCAAAAACTTTAGAAACGTTTCTGAATTCGATAATTGGTTTTTTCAATTCCTCTAAATTCCTTTTTCTTCGTAAATTAACAGATTGGGACCTTGTTAAATGCTAGCAATAACTGTAAGGAATTGACCCAAACCATAACTAGCGATAAAATCCCAATCTTTGTATAATGTTTAATAATAATGTTATTCGTGTTCACCCAAGATACGAACTTCTCGCTCTAAGGTAACACCTGAATGTTCTTTAACTTTGTCAATAACAGACTCAATTAAGTCTTCATAGTCTCTTGCTGTCCCATCGGCTACATTAATCATAAAGCCTGCATGTTTTTCTGAGACTTCGACACCACCGATACGGTAGCCCTTCAAACCAGCTTCTGAAATCAATTGTCCTGCAAAATGCCCAACCGGACGTTTAAAGACAGAACCACAAGAAGGATATTCCAATGGTTGTTTGAGTTCTCGAAGGTGGGTCAAACGTTCCATTTCTTGATTAATAGTCTCATAATTCCCTGGAGATAGTGCAAATTTAGCTGATAAGACTACTGCTCCAGAATCTTGAATAGCTGAATGACGGTAACCAAAAGCCAAATCCTTTGCAGACAAGGTTTCGATTTCTCCATCCTTGGTCAAGACCTTACAAGACTGTAAGATGTGGGCAATCTCGCCACCATAGGCACCCGCATTCATAAAGACAGCTCCACCGACGCTTCCAGGAATGCCACAGGCAAACTCAAATCCTGCCAAACTATGGCGTAGAGCAATACGAGTGGTCTCAATCAAGTTAGCTCCCGCTTCTGCTTCAATGGTGTAACCATCGACCGAAACATTGTTGAGCTTGTCACACATAATGACAAAGCCACGAATTCCGCCTTCTCGGACGATAATATTACTGGCATTTCCAAGAACCATCCATGGGATATTTTCTTGATTAGCGAACTTAACCACACGGGCCATCTCATAATGATTACGAGGAAAAGCTAAGTAATCCGCCTTCCCTCCGACTTTGGTATAGGTATAAGTTTTCAATGGCTCATCGAATCGAATATCAATTCCTTCTAAGGTTTCTTTTAATTTATCTAATACTGTCATATCTCTCATCCTTTTATAAAATCAATTCCATTATACCATTTTTAGCGATTTTTTTCGACGATTTGAAAAGCTTTTTTATTCACACAAATAAAAAAGAGATCAGACCTCTTTTGCATGATTATTTTTTATACAAGATAGTTTTTGTAAAGTATACAAATAGAACAACTTCCACTGCTAACAATCCTTCAACAAGAAGCGGATTTGAAATCCAACCAACCTGAGATAGACTCGGAGCCAGATCAAAGAAGGCATGTAAACCATAAGCAGTTACTAGATAAATCCAATTCTTTTGACGGACTGCTTGATAAACCCAGAAAGAGAGACCAATTTGCATAACAAGAGCAAGTACACGCTCAACACCGAGTAAATAAACCTGCCATCCAGATAGAGATTGTACTGTTTCAAGTGTATTTTTGGGAAGGAGATTTGCCAAATCTGGATTTGAAGACTCTAATAACGAAAAGAGGATCAAAAGACTAATCAAGCTTCCCATTCCGAGATAGAGCAATTCTAAGCCACCATGACCAAGTCCATAGGCGAGGGCATCCGAATCTTCCAAAGCTCTCTTCTTCTCTAACCATTTAAAGAAGACAAGTCGAGCTGTTTCTTCAAACAAAGCAGCCATACAGACCCCGTAAATCACATAGAGAAGGGGATTTTCCGTCATGAGTGGAACTGTCCCATCTTTTTGTGGATGAAGAACTATAAGGTGAACAATTTTCTCCAGTACTTGAGATGAGACAAAAAATGCAACTGCCCCAAGTCCTAAAACTGAAAGGTTAATCTTGTACTTCTTTTTTGAGAACCAAATGGCAGCTATGAGAAATACAAATAAAGCTATCATTGTGATTATTACATGAATTTTCATACTTTTCTCCTTTTATTCAGCCTGATCGATATCTTTTTTCATCTCATCAACATTGAACTTAGCAAAGAGGTACTGACGATCCTGGACAGGGAAACGTTGATCCAACTGATCGACAGCTCCAACCTCTACGATTCCTTCCTTGATGACAAAGTCCATGACGTGACCACCAAAGGTTAGGTCATCTGAAATAAAGTGCAAATGATAGCCTGCGACACTGACACCATGGAAAATTTCAGGTGTCCAGAATCCAACGATAGTCCCAGAGACATTTTCGCAACTATATTCAGGCTGATGAGTCGCAACCTCAGCAAATTTCGTTTCGCTTGTCGATTTTGGAATCATGCGAACATGCATGTATTTAAAATCACCATGAATCTTAATCGAACGGAAAAGATTTTCTCCATCATAGTAGGACTCAATACGTTTTTCTAGTTCCTGATCAGTCATTTCAAAACGCTGGCGGAAAATAACTTCTGCCTGGTGGGGTACAACTGCCGCATAAGGAATCAGCGCGTCTGGTGAAACTTCAACGATTTCAGGCTTCTCACCTGAACCCTTAGCTTGATAGGCTTTACCATCTAAGACAATTAACTCCCCATCAATAGAGTCCAAGGTTCCTAGCCCTAAATCTCCATGTTCAAGTAACTCACCAACTGTCATGGTCCCGCCGTAAAGTCCTGCCATCAAGGCTCCCAAAGTATTATATTGGAATAATTTAACTGGTTCTTGCACCTTTATCATCTCACTCTTCTTTGAAAATTTTACTTACTAAGTATATCACATTTCTTCTTAGAATTGAACGTTGGAAAGCCTTTTTACATTGCCAAACGTCTAAAAAAAAGGTACAATGTAACAAAATCAAGAGAGGTCTGGAATGAAGAAAGAAAGTAAGTACGAACAAGTTGTTCACTATCTAAAAGAAGAGATTGAATCAGGAAAACTTCAAACAGGAAGTCGTCTGCCTTCTATCCGAAAACTCAGTCAAGACTTCCACTGCAGTAAAGATACTGTGCAGCGTGCACTTTTGGAGCTCCGATACGAGAAATACATATACTCCAAACCTCAAAGTGGCTATTATGTTTTAGAACAACAAGCTAGCCACGAAGACCTCGTTATCTCGGTCAATGACGAACATGCTGCTGCTTATGATGATTTTCGTCTTTGTGTCAATGAAAGCTTGATCGGTCGAGAAAATTATCTCTACAACTACTATGAACACCAAGAGGGTTTAGAAGAATTACGAAAGTCTGTTCAGATACTACTGTTTGACCAAGCTATCTATAGTAAACCCGACCAATTAGTCATGACAACTGGAACCCAACAAGCTCTTTTTATTCTTTCTAAAATTGACTTTCCAGGTAAGGGCCAAGAGATACTGGTCGAACAACCAACCTATCACCGAATGAACCAACTTCTGCTGGCTCAAAATCTTCACTATCAAACCATTGAACGTCGCGTGGATGGCATTGACCTGAAAGAACTTGAGAAACATTTTAAAAGTGGTAACATTAAATTTTTCTACACCATTCCTCGATTCCACTATCCGCTGGGTCATTCATATTCTGAAGAGGAGAAACGTGCTATCCTTGATCTAGCAGCCAAATATCAAATTTATATCGTTGAAGATGATTATCTGGGGGATCTAGATCCTAAAATGGGACAAACCTTTCATTATTTGGACCAAAATGATTTGGTCATCTACATCAAGTCTTTTTCTACAAGTATTTTCCCTGCACTTCGAATCACTGCTCTCATACTTCCAAATCCTATTAAAGGTCTTTTTGTGGCCTACAAAAACATTCTGGACTATGATAACAACCTCATTATGCAAAAGGCTTTATCACTCTATATTGATAGTCAGCTTTTTGAAAAAAATAGAGTAGCAAGATTGGCACTGCAAGAGAAAAGCCAAGACTTCATTCATAAGCTATTAAAATCTTATCCCCTTTCCCTACCAAACTATCCTCTCCATGATGGACTTTTGCTTGATCTCAGGAACTATCCTAAGATTGCAAGCCTCAAACATAGCTCTTTAAATCTAGACTTTTTCGAATCGTCCTACATTGAGACTTGCCCTTATCAATTTGCTAAGATTCCTTTAGAAAATCTTGAAACAACATTAAATTACTTAAAAACAGAGAGTGGGACAGAAATCGGTAATTCGTTAGAATTCGATTTCGTCGTCCCACCTCCGCACAGTTGAGTAGGACTGTAAAAGCTGATGAAATCAGCGTATTAGAGCCCACTCAACCACTGCGTCTTGCTTGATAATCCAATGACAATTGAGAGGCTAGGACTTTTGTCCCAGCCTCTGTTATTTTTTATTGCTCTACTTCTGTTAGCTTGGCAGCTTTTTCAAGATATGTTTGATAAGTACCGTCATCTTTCAGTTTTTGAATAACCTTATCAACTACTTCCTTCAAATCTGAGTTGCCTTTCTTGATAGCAACTGCATTTTCTTCGCCTTCTTTCATAGTTAAGCTTACTGTTGCGACAGCCAAGTCAGCATTTTTTGTTGCATAGCTGAGGGCTACTGGCTCATCCATATGAACAGCATCAACCTTACCTGATTGAAGTTCATTAACAGCTTCACCCATATTTGTCAATGAAGTCAACTGCGCTTTAGGAAGTTGCTCTTTGACCATAGATTCAGGGACAGTTCCTTTTTGAGCTGCAATATTTGCACTAGCAAGAGAATCCAAATCTTTGTATTTTTCAAGATCAGTTTTTCTGATTAGGAAGCTAATCTTGTTCTCATAGTAAGGAATTGAGAAATCAAAGACTTCTTTTCTTTCTTCAGTTGCACTAATTCCCGCAATGGCCAAATCTGCTTTCCCTGTTTGAAGACTGGTCAAGACATTATCAAAACTCATGCTGGAAACTTCCAATTTCACTCCAAGTTCATCAGCGATAGCTTGTGCCATATCAATATCAGCACCTACGACTTGGTTTTTGCCGTCCACAAGTGCTTGAAACTCAAATGGTGCATAGTCTGGGCTAGTTGCGACAACTAATTTACCTTTTTGTTTGATGGCCTCTACTGCAGACTGTGAGCTTGAGCTAGATGATTGGCAAGCAACTAAAAAGAAACTTGCAAGAAAACTACATAAGACAAATATCCATTTTTTTAATTTCATAAATAAACAACCTCTCTGCCGATTTTGTATAATTATAACTTATTTAAAAATAATTGTCAATATTTTCTTGCGTTTTCCATTAAATATATTTATAAAAAATACAAATTCAATAATCAGTTTATCTATCTATTGGGAAACAATTTTCAAAAAAATCATTTATCATATCTCGATGTTGCTGGTTTACAATTGTGATATTTTGCATATCCCTGTGATCAAACAACCCTAATTCTAAAGTTTCGTCACTCGTAAAAACATTTGTAGAGATTGAAGTTTCAGATGTAACTAAATACAACATTGTAATAACTTGTGCCTCATCACCACTTGGATAACTATCTGAATATTTTGTATAAACATTTAAGAGTTTTTTCACTGTCACTTTCACTCCAGTTTCTTCATAAAACTCTCGCACTAATGCTTCGACAGCCGATTCACCTAATTCAATAGCACCACCTGGTAAACCCCAAGTTCCTTTGTCTGCTCGTTTTTGTAATAATATTTTTCCTGATTGACTTAAAATTCCACAAGTAAAATTTAAAATAATTTTATCTTTTCCAACTTTTTTTCTTATACTCTGTATATAGTTCATTATTCACCTCTGACAAAGTAAACTATCGATACAATGAAAGCTTACTATATTAAAAAGTAAGCTTTCACAATAATTTTTATCTTCTAAATATTTTACAATTCGACAATCTTACCTGTTTCAAAGTAAACAACCCATTCACAGATATTTTTTGCATAGTCACCGATGCGCTCCAAGTATGAAATCACTTGGAAGTAATCGCGACCTGTGACAATAGCATCTGGATTCTTTCTGATTTCTTCAGTTGCCAAATCACGAATATTTTCAAAGAAATGGTTGATTTTTTCATCCATGGTTGCAACTTCATAGGCCTTATCAACTGATCCGTTTAGGTAAAGTTCAAGGGTTGTTTCTACGAAATCTTTAACATCACGTCCCATTTTTTTGATTTCTTCTTCGACTGCTGGGATGCGTTGTTCACCCTTCATACGAATGGTTGCCTCAGCAATGGATACTGCGTGGTCCCCCATACGTTCCAAGTCTGAAACAGCCTTTAGAACTGTTAGAACTGTACGTAGGTCTTGTGATACTGGCTGTTGAAGGGCAATGATTTCAAATGATTTCTTTTCAAGTTTCAATTCGTATTCATTGACTTCTGCGTCTTGCTCGATGACTTCTTTAGCCAAGTCACGGTCATGAGTGACAAAAGCACGTACAGTACGATTGATTTGGGAAAGAACTTCTTGTCCCATAGCGTAAAATTGGTTATGCAATTTCTCTAAATCTTCTTCAAATTGAGATCGTAACATCTTTTTCTCCTTATCCAAATTTACCTGAAATGTAATCTTCTGTTTCCTTATGTTGTGGATAGAGGAACATTTCCTTGGTATCGTTAAATTCAATCAAATCTCCATTGAGGAAAAAGCCTGTTTTATCAGAGATTCGAGATGCTTGCTGCATGGAACGAGTAACCAATAGCATGGTGTACTTGTCCTTAAGACTATATAGTGTTTCTTCGATTTTCCCAGCTGAAATAGGGTCTAAGGCTGAGGTCGGCTCATCCAAAAGGATAATCTTTGGACTAGTCGCCAATACACGGGCTACACAAACACGTTGTTGTTGTCCACCTGAAAGTCCAATAGCTGAATCATGCAAGCGGTCCTTGACCTCATCCCAGATTGAAGCACGCTGTAAAGCTTTCTCCACAGCTTCATCCAAGACTTGCTTGTCTTTCTCTCCATTAATTCTTAGTCCATAAACAACATTTTCGTAGATAGACATTGGGAATGGATTGGGTTGTTGGAAAACCATCCCGATTTCCTTACGTAATTCAACCGTGTCGGTACGCGGACTATAGATATTGTGCCCATTATAAACCACTGATCCAGTTGTCGTCACTTCAGGATTAAGGTCACCCATTCGGTTAATAGCCTTAAGAAGTGTTGATTTCCCAGACCCTGACGGTCCTATAAGTGCTGTAATTTCCTTGGGTAGGAATGATAAGGAAACACTATTCAAGGCCTTCTTTTTGTTGTAATAAACAGACAGGTCTTTAACCTGCAAAATCGGTTCTGTCATACTGTTTCCTTTCTAACCAAAGTGTCCAGTTACATAGTCATTGGTAGATTGTAGCTTGGCATTTTGGAAAATGTTTGACGTTTTATCGTACTCAATTAAATCACCCAAGTAGAAAAATCCAGTGTAATCACTCGCACGCGCAGCCTGTTGCATACTGTGGGTCACGATAATGATGGTAAAGTCCTTCTTCAACTCAAGCATGGTTTCCTCTAGCTGAGCTGTCGCAATCGGATCCAAGGCTGATGCCGGCTCATCCATCAAGAGAATGTCTGGTTTTACAGAAATAGCACGAGCGATACAGAGACGTTGCTGTTGACCACCTGAAAGCATCAAGGCTGACTTGTGAAGGTCATCTTTGACCTGGTCCCAGAGGGCAGCCTGGCGAAGTGAGGTTTCTACAATTTCATCAAGGACCTTCTTGTCCTTAACTCCTGCACGTTCATGTGCAAAGGTAATGTTGCGGTAGATTGATTTAGCAAATGGGTTTGGACGTTGGAAAACCATTCCGATGTGTTTACGCATTTCATAAACATTGATTTCAGGACGGTTAACGTCAATTCCTTGATAGAGAATTTGTCCTGTAACCTTAGCAATATCAATGGTATCATTCATACGATTGAGACTGCGTAGGTAGGTTGATTTCCCAGAACCTGATGGACCAATCAAGGCCGTAATTTTATTTTTTTCGAATTGCATATCCACGCCCTTGATGGATTCATTCTTACCGTAGTAAACATGTAAATCCTTCGTAGAGAGGGCCACTTTTTCTTCTGGAAAAGTAATGATATGCCTTTCATCCCAATTATATTTTGACATGGCTTCTCCTTTAGGCTGCCGTTAATTTCTTATGTAGATAGCTTCCGAGTTTACGTGCTCCAAAGTTAAAGATCAAGATAAAGATTAGGAGCACCGCTGCAGAACCTGCTGAAACCAAAGTTCCATCAGGAATAGTTCCTTCACTGTTGACTTTCCAGATATGGACAGCCAAGGTTTCTGCTTGACGGAAGATTGAGATTGGACTACTTACGCTGAGAACATTCCAGTTAGACCAGTCAAGAGCTGGCGCAGATTGACCCGCTGTGTAGATAAGGGCTGCAGCCTCACCAAAGATACGACCTGAAGCAAGCACGATTCCCGTTACAATACCAGGTAGGGCTTCAGGAATAACGACATGAAGGACTGTTTCCCAACGAGAAAGTCCAAGCGCCAAACCAGCTTCACGTTGCGTATGGTGAACGTGTTTCAAACTGTCTTCAACGTTACGAGTCATCTGTGGAAGATTAAAGACGGTCAAAGCCAAGGCACCTGAAATAATGGAAAATCCATACTCGAACTGGACTACAAAGATGAGGTAACCAAAGAGACCTACAACAACGGATGGTAGAGAAGACAAGATTTCAATACAGGTACGGACAAAATTTGTAATCCGACCTTTTTTAGCATACTCTGCTAGGAAAATTCCAGCCCCCATTGATAGAGGTACAGAGATAAATAAGGTAATCACCAAAAGGAAAAAGGAATTATAAAGCTGAATTCCAATACCGCCACCTGCTTGATAAGAAGATGATTTTCCTGTCAAGAAAGACCAAGAAACATGAGGTAAGCCTCGAACCAAGATATAAAGAATCAAGGAAGCTAGAATGGTCACAATGATTCCTGCGATGGTATAGAGGACAGCTGTTGCAAGTTTATCTAATTTCTTAGCGTGCATAGTTTTTCTTTCCTCTCTCTTTTGTAATCAATTTAATCACACTGTTAAAGGCCAAGCTCATCAAAAGCAATACTAAGGCCAGTGACCAAAGAACATTATTATCAACAGTTCCCATAACGGTATTACCGATTCCCATGGTCAAAACAGATGTCAGAGTCGCTGCTGGTGTCGTCAATGAAGTTGGAACAACTGCTGAGTTACCAACAACCATCTGAATAGCCAGGGCTTCACCAAAGGCACGCGCCATTCCGAAGACTACTGCCGTAAAAATACCTGAACGAGCAGCCTTCAAGGTTACACGCCAGATAGTTTGCCAACGAGTAGCTCCCATGGCTAAACTTGCTTCACGGTAGTGACGAGGAACTGCACGTAGGCTATCTGTTGTCATGAAGGTTACAGTCGGCAAAATCATAACAAAGAGAACGAAAATCCCTGATAAAATACCAAAACCTGTTCCACCAAAGACAGTACGTACAAATGGTACTACGACCTGCAATCCGATAAATCCATAAACTACTGAAGGAATCCCAACTAAGAGTTCAATAGCCGGTTGCAAAATCTTGGCTCCTTTTGGTGACACTTCTGTCATAAAGACTGCAGCGCCAATGGCAAATGGTGTTGCAATCAGAGCTGATAAGATGGTCACGATAAAGGAACCTAGAATCATTGGAAGGGCACCAAATTGTTTACCTGACGGATTCCAAGTTGCACCAAAAAGAAAATCAAAGATATTCACACCATTAACAATGAAGGTCGATAAGCCTTTCTGAGCCACGAAAATCAAAATCATAGCAACAATGATAACAATCAAAGAAAGGCAGGCAAAGGTTAGCCCTTTTCCTAATTTCTCAAGACGAGAGTTTTTTGAAGGAGAGAGCAATTTTTTTGATAATTCTTCTTGATTCATTATTGGCTCCCTTCTACCGCTGTCACAGTACCTACAGCATCTTTTTCGACCTTCATTTCCTTAACAGAAATA
Organism: Streptococcus sp. CF4-3; assembly: GCF_024295385.1. NCBI lineage: Bacteria > Bacillati > Bacillota > Bacilli > Lactobacillales > Streptococcaceae > Streptococcus > Streptococcus sp. CF4-3. Next base: position 80,534 of record NZ_JANCPN010000008.1, read on the forward strand.
TAGCCCATACCTTTAACAATTCCATTTTGCGCTTCGTCCGAAAGAACAAAGTTTAAGAATTCGGCAACCAATTCATTTGGCTCACCAAGTGTATACATGTGTTCATAAGACCACAAAGGCCAATTGTTAGTGGTTACATTCTCTGAAATTGGTTCATAGCCGTTAAGTTTGATGGTCCCAACAGAATCATCAACATAGGCGAAAGCTAGGTAGGAAATAGCTCCAGGTGTTTGGGAAACGATGGACTTCACCATACCGTTTGAATCTTGCTCCTGACTTTGTACCGCTGACTGACCATTCATAATCACACTGTCAAAGGTAGCACGAGAACCTGAGCTCGCAGCACGGTTGATAATAGAAACAGCTAAATCCTTACCGCCGACTTCTTTCCAGTTGGTAATTTCACCTGTAAAAATTTTGCGAAGTTGTTCTGTCGTAAGATTATCAACATCTACTTCTTTGTTGATGATAACAGCTATCCCCGCAACAGCTACCTTGTGGTCAACTAAGGCAGATGCATCGATTCCGTCTTTTTCCTCGGCAAATACATCCGAGTTACCGACTTCTACCGCTCCAGACTGGACTTGAGACAGACCTGTACCAGATCCACCACCTTGAACATTGACTGTTTTACCAACGTGTGCGGTCGCAAATTCATCTGCTGCCGCCTCGACTAAAGGTTGAAGGGCAGTTGAACCGACAGCCGTCATAGACTCCCCACGATCAATCCAACTTGCACATCCTGCTAGCGAACCAGCAAGTAAAAGAGTTGCAAGAGAGATGGTGAGTTTTTTAAATTTTTTCACTATTTGTCTCCTTGAAAATAATGATGAATAGCTTGAATTTTCACCCTTATTTTCTATTATTTTCAGGGAAAATCCATACTTCCACTATAACATAGAATACTGTTTTTGACTAGTTTTTCACCTGAAACCTCAAGCCCTTGGGAAAATAATTCTTCAAGGTATTTCCGGTTACTTTTGCAAAACCTAGACCATTTCCACCAACCAAAACTTGGTACCAACCATTTGGAAGAGTTTCAGCTAATTGGACCGTTTCACCAGCCACATATTTGACAAAGTCTTCTTGATGAATTTCGATTCCTTGCTTGACTTGGCTTGGTTTTAAAGCTAAGCCAAGAGCAAAACTTGGTTCAAAACGTTTTTTCTTAAAAGTTCCAAGATGAAGACCATTACGAGCTATCTTGAGTTTTCCTATATCAGGTAGGACTTCTGGCAAGAGATAAAGCTGGTCTCCAAAAACTTGTAGGACACCGGTCAGTTTTTCTTTAAGGTGTTTTTTCTCAAAATCCTGCCATAAGGAAATCTGTTCACGAGATAGGTTGGATTTAGAAGGTTTGAACTTCCCAGTCTTGTTTTGACCTTTAAACTGAAGATGAGCCACGAACTGACCTTCTCCCTTAAAGTGATGAGGGTACATTCTAGCTGTTTCAGGTAAATCAATCCCAGGTACCATTCCATTGATATGTTGGATTGGAACTAATTCAAAATGATAGCTATCCAGTAACCATTGGACGATTTCTTCGTTTTCTTCTGGCGCCCAGGTACAGGTTGAATAGACTAGTCGACCACCATCAGCCAACATGGTAACAGCATCTGCTAAAATTTCACGTTGTAAACTAGCGCACTGGCTAGGATAATCGACACTCCAATAATCCATAGCGTCAGGTTGTTTACGAAACATCCCTTCACCTGAGCAAGGTGCATCTAAAACGATCAGGTCAAAATAGCCTTTAAAAACCTTGGCTAAACGGTCTGCAGATTCATTGGTCACAACGACATTAGTCGCACCGAAGCGTTCCATATTTTCAACTAAAATCTTTGACCGTTTGCTTGAAATCTCATTTGAAACAAGAAGACCGTCTCCTGCGAGATAGGAGGCCAGTTGAGTGGATTTCCCACCGGGAGCCGCTGCCAAGTCTAAGACCTTCATACCTGGCTTTGGCTGGGCTACTTGAGCGACCATTTGTGCGGCAGGTTCTTGTGAATAGACCAAGCCAGTTACATGTTCTGGTGATTTCCCTGAAACCTTCCCATAGTAGCCCCAGGGTGTATTGGGAATAGCATCTGAAAAAGAAAGCTGTCTTTCTTTTAAAGGGTTGATACGAAAAGCAGAAACAGCCTCATCATCAAAAGAGGCAAGAAAAGCTCTTGCCTCATCTCCCAATATTGTTTCGTATTTTTTTACAAATCCATCCGGAAATTGCATGTAGGTTTATTTCCTTTCATAGATATAGGATTGAATCTCATCTTTCATCTCGACTGGCACCATCATAACGGCCTGTCGTGTTTGAAAATCGACTTCCTCGCCAGCAATCGTAAAAACCTTATAACCCAAACTCTCACCTAGAATACTTGCAGCCGCATAATCCCAAGGTTGTAAATAAGTGATATAAGTTAAAAGTCGACCTGACAGCACCTTAGCAAAACTAATAGCGGCGCTGCCATAAACTCGTGTCCCAAGTGCAGCATTTCCCAAATCCGCTAAGCCCCATTCGTTAGTCGCTAACATTCCAGAATTACCAGCTACCAAAAATTCTCTCAAGGGTTTCTTTTTAAAGAGTGGTAAAAGTTCGTCATTGCGACAGGGCGGGAAGTCTCCTCCACCATGGTAACAATCACCCTTCATAACATCATAAATAATACCAAACTTACCAACACCATCCTCAAAATAGGCCAGCATAACAGCAAAATCTTCACCTTGTGCTACGAAGTTGTTGGTTCCATCAATAGGATCAATAATCCATACAGAACCTTGTCCTACTGCTGCACGCACGCAGCCTTCTTCTGCACAAAATAGATCATCTGGATAGCGAGAACGGATTCTTTTAATAAGTAAGTCTTGAACTTCTTTATCTAACTTAGTTACCAAATCTGTAGGGGAAGACTTTTTCTCAACATGGAGATCTTCTTTCATATGCTGGAGAATGTATTCCCCAGCTTCCCTGACAATTTCTTTGGCAAATGTAAATTTATTTTCCAAGTGAAATCTTCCCTTCTCCTTTTTCTTTGGCCAACTGGACTGCACGGTAGAAAGAGTATCCACTAACTGATTCAAACTCACGTCCCAAACGTTTTTCTTCGCTCTTGCTAGGCACAACTGACTTGAATACCTTGTAGGAATCTAATAGTTTCTTAACATCTACCTGTGTCTCATAGGCAGCTTCAACATCATTAAAAAAAGAAAGCACTGAAGCAAGTTCTTCAGTGCTCCACGACAAATCTAGTGGGTAACTATACTGTTTATTCATCTAATTAATACCAGCTCTTAATGTAGCTTCTTTCAATTCTTGCTTACGATAACTACGAGGAAGAAATGCACGAATCTCATCTTCATTAAAGCCAATCTGCATACGTTTATCATCAATGATGATTGGACGACGCAAAAGACTAGGATATTGCTCAATTAAATTAAGCAACTCTGTCACCGAGATACTTTCCACATCGATATTTAACTTTTGGAAAATTTTTGAACGAGTTGAAATGATGTCATCGGTACCGTTTTCGGTCAAGGAAAGAATGTGTTGCAATTCTTTTCTTGATAAAGGACTGGTCATAATGTTGTGCTCTTGGAAAGGCACTTTATGATTATCAAGCCAGGCCTTTGCCTTACGACATGATGTACAACTCGGTGATAAAAATAGTGTAATCATGCTATTCTCTACTTTGCATACTTTTCTAACTCTATTATACAAAAAAATAAAGCGCTTGACTAGTTATTTCCGTAAAAAAACCTACTTTTTAAAGAAAAATAAGTTTTTCGTAAAATTTTTAAAACATTTTTATGCATTTATTCTCTTTTCGGTAATTTTTTCCAACTTAGTAGATAAACGAATCCAAAAATTAACTCATACAAGCAGAAAAATAGGAGAAAGGCATGCAGGAAAAAATCCTCTGGTAAAATAAGAATGACCGAATCTTTAGCGGGATCAAAAAGCCAGGTATCATCACCTACAAATAGAATCTGATGAAACAAGGTAAAGAATTGTTCAAAACCAATGAAGACGCCAACTAAACCAAGAACCAAAGGTAAAGACAGCATAATCAAGAGACCTCTGCGATATAGAGACAGAAAACCTTTCTGAATGACTTGCTTCCAAAAAAGGTAGAAAATCGGTAGAGTTACGATTGCTACTCCTTGCGCTAGGTGAAAGAGTCCCTTTACAACCACAAAGTGGTGAATTCCAGAGGCAGACGAAGGAAAATCTGGCATTGCTAATACTTGACTCAATGGATTGGTCAAATAATCCATCAAAACATTAAAGTTATGTTGGATGGTCTGAGGTTGGACATGAACACGACTTGTCAGATTTAACCAAGAAATCTCCAGAGGGTATACCAACCAAGACAGGTAGATGGTCAATAAAATAGCAAGCGAGAGGAGAAAGAGAATACTTCCTACAAAAGTAAATTTAGTTTTCATCGAAATTCCACTCCGATAGACTTGAGAGGACATGGGTTGGGGCGATTGGTAAATCCGCTACTTCTTCAGGTTTTGTAAATCCTGTCGTCACCAAAAGGCTAGGGATCCCATTGTCAATACCAGCGCGAATATCAGTAAGATAATTATCCCCCACCATGACAATTTCTTGGCGTTCAAGTCCTAGGTGTTCAACAGCCTTATCCATAATAATCGCGTTTGGTTTTCCAATATAAACTGGTTTTACGCGAGTTGCTGCTTCAAGAAGAGTAATCAGTGAACCAGCACCAGGTAAAAGTCCACGTTCTGTTGGAATATTTAAATCTGGATTGGTGCCGATAAAATGAGCACCTTTATGGATAGCTAGGGTTGCAGTAGCAAATTTTTCATAGTCAACTTGCCAGTCCAAACCTACAACCACATAGGCTGGATTTTCTTTATCTTCAACATAACCAGCTGCTTGAATAGCTTCCTTGAGCCCTGCTTCTCCAATCACATAAACGGTCTTTTCAAGCCCCAGGTCATTCATGTAATCAATGGTCGCTAAGGTTGCAGTATAGATTGTCGATACAGGCGTATCAATATTAAACTGATTTGCCAACATCTCTTGGACACTTTCAGGTGTACGAGTAGTGTTGTTTGTTACAAAAAGATAGGGAATCTCTCTCTTTTGTAACTCGTGAACAAATGCTTCACCAGCTGGGATCCTATCTTTTCCTTTATAAATTGTACCGTCTAAATCAATTAAATAGCCTTTATAAGTCATATATTACTTTCTAATCTGTGTTAATTTCTTGCCAAATTATCTTTGCCTGAGCATTAATATCGCCATCACTTGTGACTTGGTGATTGCTTTCTAGTTGATTCAATTCGTAACTAGAAGTAATCATACCACCTGGTCTAACTTCCTTGACATACTTGAGGTTGATTTTTTTAGGAATATGATTGGTTAGGAAATCTGCCCCCATAACCTCAAAAATCCAGTCCAGGTATTTGCTGTTATTGACGTGACCATTCATATCCAAGTCATAAAAACGAACATGGTAGTCCTTGTTAATCGCGTTTTCTAACTCTGTGTATTTTGGTCCACGGACTAGTTTCTTAGAAAACTCAGACTGATAAGGGGCGACAATTTCTGGAACTACAGGATGAACCTTCCGACTATCACGATCCATAAGAACAAAGGTAGCTACCATGCGAATGATTTCTTGACCATCTTCATCATAAATAGTAAATCGGCGGTAGCAAAATAGACGATTGTAAGTCAAGGCTTCCGTTTCAATTGTGATTTCCTCATCAAATTGAGGTAAACGTACAACATCGATATCATAATCAGTGATAATCCAGACTAGATTATACTGTTCTAAAACATCCTTGTCACTCACTCCTAGATTAATTGATTGCATTCCTGATACTTGCAGGGACAACAAAATAACATCTGGCAACTTGATATGGCCATTCATATCAGCCATATCAAAAGGAATTTTCATCTTCATTTGATAAGTTAAGCCCATAATTCTACTCCAATATAAATCGTTCTGCTACTGTATCTCCTAAAAAGAGACCTTTTTTTGTCATTCGTATTTGTTGACCTTCTACTTGTAAAAGACCTTGATGACATAAATCTCTTACAACTTGACCATATAAATTTTCAAAAGATGTGCCAAATTTTTCTTCGAATCTTGCTTTTGAAACTCCTGTCTTCTTGCGAAGTCCAAGAAACATCTCTTCTTCCATTTGTTCCCTTAGACTCAGGTGTTCCTCATTGATGCGAGCATTGCCTTCTTCTACTGCCTTTAGATAATGGCGGATAGGGCCATGGTTTTTATAGCGAACACCGTTTACATAGCCAGACGCACCTGCACCTATACCATAATACTCAGCATTATCCCAGTACATAAGATTGTGACGACTTTCAAAGCCAGGTTTTGAAAAATTTGAAATTTCGTAATGCTCAAAACCAGCACGCTCTAATTCAGCAATGATATATTCGAACATTTCAGCTTCTACTTCTTCTTTAGGAAGTGGTAATTTCCCACGACGCATACGATTCATAAAGACCGTATGGTTTTCTAGAATCAAACTATAAAGGCTCATATGAGGTATATCAAGAGCGATGGCCTTGGCAACATTGTCCTTGACCTGGTCCATAGTCTGACCAGGAAGAGCGTAGATCAAGTCAATGGAAATATTATCAAACCCTGCTAACTTGAGACGATCTATATTTTCATAGATATCTTTCTCTAAATGACTACGACCAATTTTTTTCAGCATTTTATCATCAAAGGTTTGGACGCCCAATGAAACACGGTTGACTGCTGAATTTTTCAAAACTGCAATCTTATCCTCATCCAAATCACCAGGATTAGCCTCAATGGTTAATTCTTCTAAGACTGACAAATCTAAGTTTTTAGTCAATCCATCCAGAAGCACCTCTAACTGTGGCGCAGACAAGGCTGTCGGTGTACCTCCCCCAATATAGAGAGTACGCAACTTCTGAATGTCATAAGAATGAAATTCTTGCAGTAGATGTTCTAGATAGCTGTCTACTGGTTGATTTTTAATAAAGACCTTAGAAAAGTCACAATAATAACAGATTTGTGTGCAAAATGGAATGTGCACATAAGCTGATGTTGGTTTCTTCTGCATAGTATTTATTATACCACAAAGACTTCCCTCAATAAAAAAATCACCATCTCCGACTCTAAGGGAATCAAAAATGGTGATTTCTATTTTAATCTTCTTCGATTTCGATGATGATTTCTTGACCGTCTTCTGGATCTTCAACAACTACTTTTTCTTCCAATTGTTCCTTGAGATTATTCAAGGTCTCTTTTGAAGCTTCAGTCGCTTGTTGAGCTAAAGATTTAGATTTCTCAAGAACTGAATCCAAGGTAATTTCGCCTGATTCTACTTGTTCTTTTGTCTTTAGAACAAAATCTCTGGTTTGTTCTTTGACTTCTGTCAATTTTTCGATTGCTTGTTCCTTAGCATATTCTGGATCTTCTCTCAGATCTTCAATAAAGTCTTGTGCCTGACTAGTAACGCGTTTTCCTTTTTCACTTGTTAGAAACAAGGCAACAGCCACACCTGAAACAGTTCCTAAAAGGATTGATGATAATTTACCCATGAGTTATCTCCTTTTTATTTTTTAAAAAATTTACTTGCAATACGAACGGCAGATAAGCCTGCACTAGTCTTTAATGTTTTTGAACCTGCAGATGATGCTTTTTTACTCAAGACACGAGCCTGCTCATTTAAGTCAGAGACAGAAACAGAAAGGTCTGCAACTGCTGTAAAGAGTGGATCAATGGTTGCAACTTTGATATTGATATCATCAGCAAGAACATTGACCTTGGCAAGAAGTTCGTTTGTGTGATGTAGAGTAACATTCACATCTGAAGTTAGCGTTTTAACAGTATTTTCAGTTTCATCGATTACACGTCCAACTTTTTGAAGGGTAATAATCAAATAAACAATAAATACAATCAAGGCAATAGCCACAATAATATAAGCAACTTCTAACATTTTAATTCTCCTTTTTTACATTATAAAATGGTGCTTTTTTCCGATTTTGATAAACGATAATATAAATACCAAGTCCAATTAATAGAACAGACAACCACTGAGATACTCGAAGTCCAAAGAACATGAGACTATCTGTACGCATGCCCTCAATAATCATACGTCCAAAACCATACCAAATTAAGTAAAAGGCTGTGATATGACCACGACGAATGCCATTTAATCGGCGTCTAAAAATAACAATTAAAGCAAACCCAATCAGATTCCAGATAGATTCGTATAAGAAGGTTGGTTGACGATAAGAACCATCAATATACATCTGATTCTTAATAAAACCAGGTAAATAATCAAGGTTTTCTACAACTGCTCCGTAAGCTTCTTGGTTAAAGAAGTTCCCCCAACGTCCTAGACTCTGAGCAATCATTACACTCGGAGCTGCAATATCCAAGAAATCCCAGGTATTGATTAATTTACGGTCTGCGAAAATATAAAGTACAATCGCTCCGGTAATTAGACCGCCGTAAATCGCAAGACCACCATTCCAGACAGCAAATATCTCCCCTAAATGTTGGCTATAATAGTCAAATTTAAAAATAACATAGTAAAGTCTCGCGCCGATGATTGACAAAGGAAATGCCACTAAGATAAAGTCCAGAATATCTTCTGATAAGATTTTCTTTTTAGGAGCTTCTTTACTTGCCAAATATACCGCTAAGATAAGGCCTGAAACGATACAAAGTGCATACCATCTAATGGCAAATGGACCTATTTGAAAAGCAACTGGATCAATCATTTTGCACCTCGTTCTTTTCAATTAATTTCGTCAATCTTTCTTCAAACAGACGCGTCGCATCAAAGCCCATGTCTTTTGCACGATAATTCATAGCTGCCGCCTCGATAACAACAGAAATATTGCGCCCTGTTTTAACTGGGATGCGGATACGTGGAATGGTAACTCCAGAAACTTCTAGTTCTTCAGCATTATTTCCTAAGCGATCAAAGGTCTTATGTGTATCATAATTTTCCAAATAAACAGCTAGCTGAACTTGTGAAGAATCCTTAACTGCACTGGCACCGTATAGACTCATGACATCGATGATTCCTACTCCACGAATTTCGATCAGATGTTTCAAGATTTCAGCAGGTTCACCCCAGAGAGTCATTTCATCCTTAGAATAAATATCTACCCGATCGTCTGCTACCAAACGGTGACCACGTTTAACTAGTTCTAAACCTGTCTCACTCTTACCGATTCCACTATCACCTTGAATCAAAACACCCATACCATAGATATCCATTAGGACCCCATGTACACTTGTACGTTCCGCTAAACGTGAATCAAGATAGCTAGATAGTTCTCCAGACAAACGACTGGTTGCTGTACGACTAGTTAAAATCGCAATTTTACATTCTCTAGCAGCCTTCAACATTTCCTCTGGAACCACCAAACCACGGGCAACGATGACCGCAGGTGTTTCTGGTAGGAACATTTTTTTCAAAACAGTATAACGGTTGTGAGAAGACATACTGATCAGATAAGACCATTCCTTCATCCCCAACAATTGAATACGCTCTGGAGTATAGTAATCAAAATAGCCTGTCATTTCAAGACCAGGTCGCGTTATATCTGCAGTATTAATTTCCTTTTCAAGTAATTCAGGCTCCCCATAGACAATGTCTAATCTAAGCTTCTCAATTACTTCTTTTACTGAAACCGACATATATTTCTCCTTAAATCGAGTTCTCTTACTATTATATCAGATTGTAGGAAGAAGTTTGTATTTTTTACCGTGTTTACGCTATTAATTTATCTGATAATATTTGAACGATACAAAAAAGGATTAAACAACAAATTGTTGTCTAATCCTTCTGACTATTATTTCATAATAGATAGTGTACTTTAGTTATCTTGTTTCTTTAAGCCCAAGACTCCAAGACCAGCTACCAAGAGTGCTACTCCTGTTGCAAACAATGATTCCTTAGAACCAGTATTTGGCAATTCCTTTTTAGATTCAGATGTTGTAGACGTAGTTTCAGGTCTTGTTTCTTCAGTTGTTTTACCTGAAGGAGTTTCTTCACTTGATTTACCTGGAGTTGTCTCAACTGTTGTAGTAGTGGTAGTTGATTTTTCTGTTGTTGTAGTTGTTGAAGTAGTCGTTGGCTCTTCTGTCATTGTCGTTGTTGAAGTAGTCGTTGGCTCTTCTGTTGTTGTCGTTGTTGAAGTAGTCGTTGGCTCTTCTGTTGTTGTCGTTGTTGAAGTAGTCGTTGGCTCTTCTGTTGTTGTCGTTGTTGAAGTAGTCGTTGGCTCTTCTGTTGTTGTCGTGGTAGTTGTAGTCGTAGTACTAGTTGTTGTTGTCATAGTTTGTTCAACTTTTTTATACCAGTGGATACGATTTCCTTCACGGTCTTTTTCTGTTTTTACAAACTCATATCCATCAATAGTAGCTGGATCTTTCCAACCCTTATCCTGTGGTTTAAGATTTTCTTTTGTATCGATATCTTTGTAGTCTGTGACAAGCGTATCCAGAACTAATTGTGCACCTGCAGAGTCATTAATGATACGGTAAATATAGATACCCTTTGAATTTTTCCCATCAATAGTTGCCGTAGCTACTTTCGAAACATCATATTGCATTTTTTCAAGATCAATCTTAGATTTATCGATGATATTAATACGGTTTTGACCAACACCGAAGAATACTCCTAATTCTTTTGGAACATCTCCTGAAATCATTTCAAGTGTGATTTTCTTAGCTGAAACTGAAGTTACTTTAAACTTAGGTGCTACACCTGTTGGGAATACATATGCTCCATATTCGTTCACTTCATATGAACTGTATACAGGTAAGATAAAGTAAGCTTGGTGTGTGTCGCCCACTTTAATTGCATCATCTCCACTTGTTTTCCACTCGATACCTGAAGCATCATTGAATTCTAACTCAACAGTTGAACCAACTTTCATACCTTCACTTCCACGAACTTGGAATTGTGTAGACGTTTCATATGAGCCATCTGCATTGAACTTAATTGTATTTCCAGAAGGTGTAAAGTTAATTGAATTTGTCTCAGTAGCAAATTGTTCTACTTTCGGAATATCTACTGTACTTGTCACAGAAGAAGATCCCACTTTAATCACTTGGTTTAAAGTGTAGTCTTTATTTGCGATTACAGCTCCATTATAAGCGTTATCTGATTTAATTTGGAACTTGACTTGTTTCAATACATCTGGTTTTTCAGCTTCAATAGCTTTCGTAAATGTAACTTTTAGTGTAGCACGTGTTGATTCTAATTGAGCTTGTTCCATTTGAGCTTTGTCGTTAGAACCTTGACGTGCTTTATTGACGTTTTCAAACGAAACAATTGAAATTTTACCAATTGTCTTACCTTCGTAAGTGACATCCTTACCATTTAATTGATTTAAGATAGCAACGTTTTCTAATGTAACTGTAACATAGTCGCCTTCTTTCACATCATCTTCTGTAATTGAAAAAGAAAGGTCTACATCTGTATAGTATTCATAATATTTAATGTCATGATTTTTAATAGTACCAGTCACTTCTGCAGCTACTTCTCTAGCTTCACGTGCAGGAGTTTCTGTAGTTGTTACAGCTTCGGCAGTAGTTGTTGCTTCAGCACTTGTTGTAGAAATTTGCTCAGCTGTCGTTGCTTCTTCAGCAGTAATAATTTCTTGACTTTGAAGTGCAGCCAAAAGCACTCCAGTAGACAACAAAGTGATCAATAATTTTCCAAACCTTTTCTGGTTTTTCATCCCCATTTACCTCCGTGTAAAATTACACCATTTTAATATGATTTTACTATATTTGTCTATTTAATTCAACTAAAATATATAATTTATTTTATAACTAAAATAAAAAGATTTTTTACTATTAAGTTTGAACTTTTTCCAATTCATAAATAATCATTGAAACATGTAAAATTATTCGGGTCTTAAGAATACAAAAAAGACTAGACAAGTCTAGCCTTTCATTTTAAATTAGAATTTTTTACGTTTACGAGCTGCTTCTGATTTACGTTTACGTTTTACAGAAGGTTTTTCATAGAATTCACGTTTGCGTGTTTCTTGAAGAGTACCAGCTTTAGTAACCGCACGTTTGAAACGACGAAGTGCATCGTCAAGAGATTCATTCTTACGTACTACTGTTTTAGACATTTTTTTCACTCCCTTCAAGTTCAAGATCTATTCTATTTTACATGGATAAGAGCAATTTGTCAAGACCAAAATGCTTTATTCCATGAATTTCCACTATTAATTTCAAACTTGCTATTATCACTTTTTTATAAAAAATAATTTATTAAGTAGGAAGATTTATATACACTCATTAAATTGAAAAGAGAGCCTTTCGGCTCTCTTTAAGATAGTGTAGATTTTCTAAAAATTATTATTTAGTAAATTTACGTTTCATAACAACTGTTCCTGACATGATTACCACACCAGTTAATACAAGTACTAGGCTTGTAGACTCACCAGTAAATGGCAGACTTGGTCGCTCTTCTGTAGTAGTTGTTGTATCTGCAGGTTTTGGAGCTTCAGTCGTTGTTGTATCTGCAGGTTTTGGAGCTTCAGTCGTTTTTGGAGCTTCAGTTGTTGCTGGAGCTTCAGTCGTTGTTGGAGCTTCAGTTGTTGGAGCTTCAGTTGTTGCTGGAGCTTCAGTTGTTGTTGGAGCTTCAGTCGTGGTTGGAGCTTCAGTCGTGGTTGGAGCTTCAGTTGTTGTTGGAGCCTCTGTCGTGGTTGGAGCCTCTGTCGTGGTTGGAGCCTCTGTCGTGGTTGGGGCCTCTGTCGTGGTTGGAGCTTCAGTCGTGGTTGGAGCCTCTGTCGTGGTTGGAGCCTCTGTCGTGGTTGGAGCCTCTGTCGTGGTTGGAGCCTCTGTCGTTGTTGTGGTTTGTTCTTTTGGATTGACAATTGTTTTGGTAACTGACTTATCTGCTCCAAAATCTGTTGCATTTACTTCTGTATCTGCAGCTTTCATAACATAACCTTTTGGAGCTTCAACCTCTGTGAGAATATACTTATCTTTTAAAAGACCAGTTACTGTAATTTTTCCTTCAGCATCTGTAACGTATTCTCCAATAACTTGATTATTAGCTTGTCGTACGACTTTAAACTTAACACCAGCTACTGGTTGATTTTCATCATCAACTTTATGAATATTAATTGTAAATACGTAACCAACCCCTGAACCACCTGCTACTTGAACGACAGTGGATTGCTCAACATATTTAACAGCCTTTCCTTTACCTTTTAATACAGCATCATTATTTAATTTTTCTCCGTCTGCTGGTGAATAATTGGCTTGAACTTTATATTCAATTCGATATTGATCTGACTCTGTGATGTCACCAAGTTGTACAACAAATGATTGTCCATCTTCACTTACTGTAACAGTATGTTGGTCTGTTACATCTGTTCTATCAGTAAATTCCCAAAGTCCTTTAACATAGTCAAATTTACCTTTGATAATACGAATACTATCTTTAATATAAGATGCATTCGAAAACTTCAATGTGTCTTCTACTGTAGCATCTTGAAGACTTTCCTTAGTACGGTTGATTGAAATGGTATAAGAGAGTGTCTTTTGATCTTCACTACTTACCCATCCTGTTTTAGAAAACAACACAGGGTTTCCATCTCCAACACCGGTGAAGTTAACTTTTCCAACTACTTGTGCTTTCCCATTAATCGTTACCTCGACAGGGATTTCTCCTTCTTCAGGGTGTTTTTGGAAATCTACTCGAGTATAAACATAGAAAGAACCTTTGGTATCAGAGTGTTTTTCAACATAATCAGTATAGGTTAAGACGATATGTTTTTTTGTTTCATCAATCTGAGCATTTGCGATAATTTCATTTGTTTTCTCATCACGAATTTCAAAGTTTTGGGATTCTATATATAGAAAATCTGATAAATCAACTGTAGTTGTATCGCCAGCTTTAACATTTTTATCTGTTAAGTCATAATTTGCATTTAGCTTAAATGTAACCCACTGCTGCAAATCTTTATCAAGATTACCACCTTTTTCATTCGTAATATTGAGTGAAGTAATTGTGTCAACAGTCTTACTATTAGACGTAGTAGCCGATGTTTCAGCAGCAGCTTTTGTTAAGCTTAGTGAAACAAATACAGTTAATATACAAACAATGAAAAAGATAAACGATAGTTTTTTCTTATTCATTTTCATGTCTCCTTTAAATTATTAGTTTATTAAAACTAGTACAGTATACCAATATTTACATTCTATGTCTACTTTTATAACTAAAATAAACCAAAAAAAATTATCAAGATTACTTTTAGATATTAAATATGTCTTTTAAATCTAATAATAATATAAATCTATTATTGAGAATCGTTTCTTACAACCTTTTCATTTAAAATAGATAATCATTGTTTGTAAATAAAAAGGAGAGAGCAATGCTCTCTCCTCTCTAAAGAAACTTATCTAATATTATTTAGAAAATTTACGTTTCATAACTACAGTTCCTGACATGATTACCACACCAGCCAATACAAGTACTAGGCTTGTAGCTTCACCAGTAAATGGAAGACCTGGTTTGTCTTCTGTTGTTGTAGAACGAGCTGGTTCTGGAGTCGTAGTTGAACGACTTGGTTCTGGTGTTGTAGTAGGACGACCTGGTTCTTCATTAGTCGTTGTTGTTGTAGTTGTTGTAGTTGTTGTAGTTGTTGTAGTGCCGCCGTTACCACCACCGTTTCCTGGGTAATATGGGATTGTCGTAGTTGTTGTAGTTGGTGTTGGGGCTTCAGTTGTTGTTGGAGCCTCAGTTGTTGTTGGAGCTTCAGTTGTTGTTGGAGCTTCAGTTATTGTTGGAGCCTCAGTTGTTGGAGCTTCAGTCGTTGTTGGAGCTTCAGT
>NZ_JANCPN010000009.1:0-59326 GCF_024295385.1 Streptococcus sp. CF4-3
GTTGTTGTTGGTGCTGCAGTTGTTGACTCTGTTGTCGTTGTGGTTGTTGTTGGAGCTGCAGTTGTTGACTCTGTTGTCGTTGTGGTTGTTGTTGGTGCTGCAGTTGTTGACTCTGTTGTCGTTGTGGTTGTTGTTGGAGCTGCAGTTGTTGACTCTGTTGTCGTTGTTGTAGTCTTATCACCGCTACCTTCACCTGAACCAGTCTCTAAACGAGTATATTTAGTGATAGTACGTTCATTAGGGAAGTTAGTTGCTTTCCACTTCAATGTGTTAGCTACTTTAGTTTTTGCTGGAAGATCTTCTGTAAGTTCTGTTGAATACTCAATCCAAATTGGCCAGCCCCAAACTTCTTTTAGTTCAAATTTGAATCCTGTGATTTGACCTGCTGCATTTCTTGTGAATTCAGCTGTCTTAGTGAAGTTATCGTCTGGAGTCAACTTGAAGAGTTCATTTTCATTTTGGATTCTGTTTGGTTGTTTTGGGTAACGAACTGCACGCAATGTACCTTCTACAAGAACTTGACCTTTATCACTGAAGTCATCTTCGATAACCATGTTATCCATTTTATCTTGAACAGCATTCAAAAGGATACGCCATTTGATACGTTTAGGGTTTTCTTTGTCTTGGTAACCGTATTTGTACTCATAGTCACCTGGAGTACCTACGTATTGCTCATAGGTTACATTGTAAGTTTCTTCACCAAACTTAAATGTGTACTTACCAGATTCTTTCAAATTTGTTGCGTTCGGACGAACTGAGTATTTCAAAGACATGACTTTGTCTTTGTAGTTTTTAGAGAAGTAGTCCGTGAAAGTAATGGTTACTTTACCAGTTTTTGGATCCGTTACGGCATCACCAACCTTTTCACCGTTGGCGTGAAGGATTGGGAACTCAAGTTTAGTAACAAGTTCCAATTCTTTTGGAAGGTCCAAAGTCAAAGTATCCCCAGCATTAATCGCTTGTGAGTCTGGGAAAGTAAGGCTATTTGTTGCCTCCAAGACACGACCAGTCGTAATCTTTTTGTCCGCAGTTATAGGTTTACCATCAACCTTAACTTCTGTGTGCATAGTATATTGAGTTACTTCAGTAGCGAAAACTGTCGTCAGTGTCGCCAATGAAAGAACTAAGATACTTAACATCGCTAAAATACGCGTAGTGCTAAGTTGTGAATTCTTCATCACAATAAACTCCTTTTAATTAATCAAATGTATCATAGCATTTTTTGAATTCGTTTACAAGCTATTTTTTATAATATTCCACTTTTCCTTCCAAAAATGTTCAGTTTCCTAACTTTTTATATAAAAATAGTCTTCAATGGTCGGATTTTTTATCACTGAGACCAATAAATGTTAAGAACATCATCAGAATTCCAATAAGACTTAACCACCAGTTTGACTGTTCTCCAGTCTCTGGTAGGAGCTGGTCTTGGACAACTGGCGCTTCAGCTGTTTGAGGTTCTTGAGCTGAAACTGCTAATGGCTTCATTTCCTCCTCCTGTTTAAGAGTTGGAATTGCTGGGATAACCTTATCGGCTGGTACCATTGGTTTCGATTCGGGTTTCAATTCTGGCTTCTCAACCAGTGGTTGAAACTCAGGGATGTGAGCCTGTGGTTTTTCAACCAGTGTTCCGATTTCAATAATCTCTGTTTGTGGTTCTTCTAAGACTTCTGAGCCAAGCAATTCTTTCTTAATCACAACTCCATTCTTCAAAGTCAAACGATACATATATTGACGTTTTCCTGGTTTACCTTTTTGTAGAAGAATTTGTGTACCTTTAGCAAACTTAGGATTTTCAACTATTTGTTTCTCAAAGTCAATTTCTTCTACTTGGATGAGTTCCTCTTGTGTAATAGTAGGAATTCGTTTTGTCCCTATCAAAATAACACGATTTACTGCTTTTCGGATAACTTTCGTATCAACCAATGTTGCAGAACGTTCTTCATCATTGAAGTAGTATTTTTCAAAAGTCTTATGGATGAGTCCATCTTGACCTTCTTGGAAGACTCTAGTTTCACCTTCTGGTAAGCTATCATCATTGCGATATTCTGTTTGATGAGTAATGACCTCATCCTCAGTTACTAGGACTGTACGCTCAACTCCAGTACCCACCACAAGAACTTGGTTGACAGGTTGAGTCGTGATCACAGTTCTTAGATACTCACGTTGAGTTTCTTTACCATTGACATAGGTTACTTGATAGTAGTCTGTTTGAGTTCCTTCTTGGCCCTCTACTTCGACCAGACGGTAGCTAACAGGCTTAGTCTTGTCCTCACGAACGATGATATTGTAAGGAATTGAACTTGTTGTGCTGATTTCCCTAGTTTCAGTAATTTGAGAACCGATATGGATGATCTGTTCTAGAGCTGGACGTAACTCCTTGACGCTAATCAAATCGGTCTTGACCAGAACACCATCTCTGTAGATTAGTTGATAGACTTTTTCAACTAGACCTGCACGACCTTCTTGAACAAGTTTATGTTCACCCTTCGGCAAACTTTCATCTATAACAGTCACAGTTCTAAAATCAGTTTCCTCGGTTCTAGTTTCTTGCTTGACTGTAATATTTGGAACATGTTTTGTTCCGACTAAAATGATGGTTGGAACTGCTTCTCTGACAACTTTAGTTTCGATTAGTCTTGAAGAACGTTCTTCATCATTGAAGTATTGCTTCTCGATTGTCTTATGAATTAGACCATCTTGACCTTCTTGGATAATCTTCGTTTCACCTTCTGGAAGAGTGTCATCATTACGGAATACCGTTGATCTTGTGATTCTCTCTTCTTGAATTTCGAAGATTGTGCGTTCGATACCAGAACCTTCAACTAGGACTTTATTGACAGGTTGAGCTGTAATGACTGTTCTGAGGTGTTCACGCTTAGTTTCCTTGCCATTGACGTAAGTTACTTGATAGTAGTCTGTTTGAATTCCCTCTTGGCCCTCTACTTCAACAAAGCTGTATCGAACTGGCTTGGTCTTATCCTTACGGATAATAACATTGTATGGAATTGGACTTATTGCGTTGATTTCCTCAGTTTCAGTGACTTGAGTACCGATATGGATAATCTCATCTTGGACTTTCTGAACTTCCTTGCTACTGATCAAGTCTGTCTTGATTAAGACTCCATCTTTGTAAGTTAGTTGGTAAACTTTTTCTATGATTCCATTTTGCCCTACTTGAACTACCTTGGTCTCTCCTTTTGGTAGGTCAGGATCTTCGATTTTTTGAGTCTTATAGGCAATCTTCTCAGTTTGTGTATCCTGTTCTACCTTGATCGTCGGTACATGTTTTGTACCTACTAAGATGATAGTTGGAGTTGCTTCTTTAATCAGTTTGCTGTCTACCAATTTCGTAGAACGCAATTCATCATTGAAGTATTGTTTTTCGATTGTCTTGCGAAGGAGACCTTCCTCACCAACCTGAACAACTTTTGTTTCACCTTCTGGAAGAGTATCATCATTACGATACTCAGTTGTGCTGGCGACTTTATCTTCTTGAATCTCTAAGAGAGTTCGTTCCACGCCTGCACCTTCGACGATGACCCTATTGATAGCTTCTTTAACAACTGTTGTCTTAAGATGTTCGCGTTTTGTTTCTGCTCCGTTGATATAGGTAACTTTATAGAGATCTGATTGTTCTCCGTCTTGACCTTCAACTTCCACGACCTTATAACCAATTGGTTTCGTAATATCTTTGCGAACTATTACAGTGTATGGAATTGGACTTGACTCACTTGATTCTCTAACCTCTTTAACACGAGTTCCTACTTGGATGATTTTATCCTCAGGCTCTATAGTGATGTTAGATTCAACAAATGTTCGAGAAGTTTCTTCACCGTTCACCTTAGTTACAGAGTAGCGACTTGTCTTTTGCCCCTTCTTACCAGGCTGAATAATCTTAGTTGTTCCTGAAGGAAGTTGGTCTGTAAATTCCTCAACAGTATTGTAGTCAATTACTTCTGTTTCTTCTACAAGTTCCGTTGTCTCAACAATAGGTGTTGAATTACCGACACGGACGACACGATTGACCGCATCTGTAACCTTGTGTTCCGAAACGATAGTACGACTAATCTCATTACCATTCTTATAGCTTACCAAGAATGTTCGGATAATTTGTCCAGGACTACCTTCTTCCTCGACAACACTTTCACCTGCCGGAAGTGTATTGTCAGCGATATAGATTGTCTTAAACGGAACATCAATCTGCTCATCCACTGTACGTTCTGTCATTTTAGAAGTTCCGATTACAGTGATTTCATCAATCGCTTTTGGATCTTCCACTTTCGAAAGTTCCTTGCGAGCAACTTCAATATCGTCCTCATAGGTGACTTCATAGGTTATTGTTATTGCCCCTGGGGAACCCACTTGAGTAACCTTGTTGTAACCCTCAGGTTGGGTTTCGTCTTTTTCAATGACCTTGTTGAAGTCTCTTTCTTCGACAACAACTACGGATCTGACTGAGACAACCACACCCAGACCTTTAATAATAATCTTGTCTTTCTTCTCTTTGAGGGTGTTTTCATTGACCAAGGCACGGTCAACAAGTTCATCATTGAGGTAAGTCAGTTTGTATTGCTTTTCAATTCGACCTTTCTCACCGTCTTGACGGACTTCTTCGTAACCTTTTGGTTTCGTGTAGTCATATTCGATGACAGTTTCAAAGTCTACATCTTTGATTTCAGTAGTGTATTCTACTTTTTCTACTGCACTACCAACTGTGATAATACGTTTAACTGGTTGATCAATCACTTTTTCAGACGTCAAAGTCTTACCAGCTTCCTTACCATTCAGTTTTCTGATTTGGTAAGTCTTTTCAACAGAACCATTCTTACCAGCTTGATTTTCAAATTGGTAAGTCTTTGGTTTTGTTGGATCCGTTCTAACCTCTGTATCGTATTCGACCGTTTCTTTCTCAGAGACAGTTTCAAAGGTTTCTGTCGCTGTACCAATCAAGATAATCTCTTTTGTAGGTTCCAAGATTGTTTCTTCAGAAATGATCTGACGTCCTACTACTGTATCACCAACTTTGGTAATCTTGTATACATTGACTTTCTTACCAGCGACACCTTTTTGAACAGTCTCCTTAAATCCGATAGGAAGTTCATCTGTCTCACGAGTTTCGATGATGTACTCTGTTATTGTCGTTGTACGAAGTGTTTCAACCGTTTTATCACCAACGATATCCACTGGAGCTAATGGTTTGCCGTCTAGGGTGTTACGTCCTAGGAAGACATTCTTACTCTTAGCATTCAAGTTCACCCATTCCCCATTGTATAGTCTAAAGAAACCATTTTTGTTTGGTGTGTCTGCGATGAATTTGTTGTCTGTTGCTGTTACTTTAACACTATCGTTGAGACGGTTGATACCAAAGAAAGCTTGCATCAAGTCTTTGATAACTGCTCCGTCTGTTTTACGAGTGATATCGTAACGTTGCCATGGCTCATTGTCTTTATACTTGAAGGTATTGCTATTGACGTCAATAGAAGCTGCGTTTGTACTTTCAATAGCGACCGCATTCTTCCATCTTGATTTAATTTTCGATACAGTCAACTCATTGTTGTCAATATTGATACTTCCTCTAGTCTTAGTAAATGGTACTTTTGTAACCTTGTTGACACGTTTTCCAGTAGTACGGTCAATAACACTTGCTACATAAGTTGTATCATCATTGATGTAAATCGGTAACTGCTTGATGTCATCTACTTCAATCTTGTTTCTTGAAATAGTGATGTCACCTGAACCGCCACCTTCAACACCTCTAGATGCTTGAGCAGTATTGTTGTTGACAGAGATGATATAGTCTGTCGAATCACCAGTGATGGTGTTTCCTTCAATTTTTAGGCTATAATCATTTGAACTTTCGTTGTTTCTAAAGAGAATACCAAATGTTCCTAGTTGTCCATTTTCAAATGATTTTGTTAAACCTTCAATGGTGTTATTTGAAATGACATAACGACCTTTATCAAGAGGTTTGGTCCATTTATGGTTTTTCTCATTTGTCAGGATAGAGATGGCTGTGTAACCACGGTAACGAGCTGGATCATCATCATCGTTTTCCAACTTAGAGTTTGGATCTTGTGTTACCTTGTTGTTACGAATAATGACATCTGTCATTGGATTGGCACGGTTATAGACCTCAATACCATTCAAACGGTCTCCGAGTGAGACGTTATTTTCGATGAGAATCTTATTCCCGTCGTGAATATCCAAGCCTTTACGGTAGTTGTAGTTTGTATAGTTTCCAGTATAGGTAATGCCATCATTATAAGACCCTGCCATTGAGGCAGCACCATATCCAGTACCACCGTCCAACACATGACCGTTGTATGACAGGATATTATTGTCTACCACAAAATTACGTTGGTAACCGAACATAACACCAGCAACACGGTTGTTATGAAGGAAAGAGTTGGTTACCTTGTTACCGTCCATGATAGGAACATCTGGATCTCCAATAGACTTGACTTCATTTGAAACCTTCTCAGAGATACTGCTGTAACGGATTGGTCTACCGCTAGCATCATACTCTTGAGCTGTCGCCTTGCTTGAACTAAAGAAGACACCGGCTCTGTTGAATTTCATAGCACGAACATCATTGATCGTAACATTTGAAGAATCGTTTACGTAGATACCGTTTGAACGCCCAAAGTAAGATTTTCCTTTACGGTAAAACTCATTATCCTTAGTGTAGTCTGATGAATCATAGGCGTGCTCAACAGTTAAGCGGCCTACAGTAAAGTTATTCTGATTTTGAATGAGGACCGCAGACTCGTAACGGTTATCCGTCAAGTTTGTTTCAGGATCGTGCTCTCCATCTTGCTTTTTGTTAAACACAATTTTTGTATTGTTACGACTTGGACCACTACCAATCAAACCTTTTACATTGGCATAGTTCTCATCGATAACCAAGGTTTTCTTCAAGAGGACATTCCCTGAAACCATTACGGCAGCTCCTCCCTCGACCTCATTGGCTGCTTTCAGAGCTTTTTGAAGAGAATCACTTGCTTCAACCTTACCTGTTGTATCTAATCCGAAATCCGTAGCTTTTACATACTTACCGTATGTTGCATCTTCATATACTTTTGTATTGCTAGCAGCAGCTCTTCTGCGACGAACTTTAGGGATTGTAGATGCCTCTTGAGTTTTCTCTTTAGAAGCATCGGATAATTTCTTATCCCCCTCAGCAACTGATGTTTCTGCTTTGCTTTTCTTCTCAGCTTCTGGTTGCTCTTTTCCCCCTTTATCTGACTTTTCTTTATCTGCTTGTTCTACATGTGGTTTCTCTTGGACAGGTTGTTCTGTTGCTGGTTTCTCTCCAGCAACTTCCTTCTCAGCAGGAGCCTTGTCTGCTTCCTTTTCTGCCACTTCCGTTGTAGTAGTAGAGTCTTCTGGCGTTAAAACTGCAGACTTACCCTCATTAGTTATCGCCTCTTTCTTGTCTGTAGCAGTAGTTGCACTCTTTTCATTTAAGTTCTTATTTAATGAAGTGTCTTTTTCATCCTGATTTTGAACAACTGTATTATTTAAAAAATCAATTGTATCAGCTTTGACATGCACTTGACTTAATTGGAAGGTAGTTAAAATCCCAATTGTCAATAGTGAATATTTTGTTGATTTTTTAATATTCATTTCCTTTTTCTCCAAATTCTCATTTAGCCATCATCTCTTTATAAGATTTGAATTATGCATAAATATTTTTATCATACCTAAATTAGGGCGCAATATATTCATTCTATTCTATACAATAATACAGTGACCACGAGGGAAAGTCAATAAATTTTAACCAAAATTTTGATTTATCCAACTAACACCTTTTATTTGCTATTTTTTCTAATATTTGTGTCTTTTTGGTACTTTTTATTCAAAAAAGCTAGGAGTTTTTCCCTAGCTTTTTTGGTTCTTTTATACTAATTTTTCAAATACTTCCGAGAAGTTTTTGCTAATAGTTTCAAGCGAAACTTCTACTTCCTCTCGAGTTTGGTTGTTCTTAACCTTGACTTGTCCACTTTCGACTTCGCTCTCTCCCAGAGTGATAAGAGTCTTAGCTCCAAAAACATCTGCTGACTTGAACTGAGCTTTAAGTTTACGATTGAGGTAATCACGCTCCGCTTTGAAGCCTTGTTGGCGAAGAGCTTGTACCAACTCCAAGGCCTTCAGATTAGCCTCTTCACCAAGGACAGCAATATAGACGTCGAGAGTGTTTTCGATAGGTAGGGCCACTCCTTGTTTTTCAAGGACTAAAAGAAGACGCTCTACACCAAGTCCAAAGCCAAAGCCAGCAGTTTCAGGACCACCGAAGTAAGCAACCAAGCCATCGTAGCGACCACCTGCACAGACTGTCAAGTCATTGCCCTCAATCTCTGTAATAAACTCAAAGATGGTGTGGTTGTAGTAGTCCAGACCACGCACCATATTGGTATCGATGATATAGTCTACTCCTAGATTCTCCAACATCTGACGAACAGCATCAAAGTGGGCTTGGCTTTCTTCATCCAGGTAATCCAAGATAGATGGTGCATTCTCCACTGCCTCCTTGTCTTCTTTTTCCTTCGAGTCCAAGACACGAAGAGGGTTTTCCTCCAAACGACGTTGGCTATCCTTAGACAAGGTCTCCTTGAGCGGTGTCAAATAGTCAATCAAGGCCTGACGATAGGCCACACGGCTTTCAGGATTTCCAAGGGTGTTGAGGTGCAGTTTGACACCTTGAATACCAATTGCTTTCAAGAAGTGAGCTGCCATAGCGATCGTTTCTACATCGGTAGCTGGATTGCTAGAGCCAAAGCACTCCACACCAATCTGGTGGAATTGGCGTAAACGACCTGCTTGTGGGCGCTCATAGCGGAACATTGGCCCCATGTAGTAGAACTTGCTTGGCTTTTGCACTTCAGGTGCGAAGAGTTTGTTTTCCACATAAGAGCGGACGACTGGAGCAGTTCCTTCTGGACGGAGGGTAATATGGCGATCACCCTTGTCGTAAAAATCATACATTTCCTTGGTTACGATATCAGTTGTATCTCCAACAGAACGACTGATGACTTCGTAATGCTCAAAAATTGGGGTACGTACTTCTGCGTAGTTGTAGCGTTTGAAGATTTCACGCGCAAAGCCTTCAACGTACTGCCACTTGGCAGACTCAGTAGGTAAAATATCCTGCGTTCCTTTTGGTTTTTGTAATTTCATAGAGAATCCTCTTTCTAACTTAATAGTCCTATTTTACCATAAATAAAGGGATTGGGACAGTCAGAGGAGTAAAGAAATAGCTTTGACCATGCACAGTTGTAATCATTTTCACCCAAATACCTGATTTCAACTAGCATTTACAATCTGCCACAGGCATGATACAATGAAAACCATCAGATATACGAAGGAGAACTTATGAAAAAGAATATCTTGACAACCCTTGTTGCTGCCCTTGTCTACTTTCTCTGTATCGGAGTGGGAGTTCTACTAGGGAGCCTTGTCGACCACACTGGAAATATGTTTTACGCCCCTGCCTTTGCAGCCCTAGTAGGTGGTAGCGTCTATATGATCCTTTTAGCAAAGGTTCCTCGTTTTGGAGCGATTACTACGATTGGACTTGTAATTTCTCTATTTTTCCTCGGGAGCAAGCATGGAGCTGGAGCCTTTCTGCCAGGTATTATCTGCGGTCTTGCAGCAGATGGCATCGCTCACCTAGGACATTACAAGGATAAGGTTAAAAACCTTCTTTCCTTCCTAGTTTTTGCCTTTGGTACTACTGGTCCCATCCTACTCATGTGGTTGACCCCTCAAGCCTATATCGCAACTCTTGTCGCTCGTGGGAAATCCCAGGACTATATTGACCGCATTATGGTTGCACCGAATCCTGCTAATATCCTCATCCTTATCACAAGTGTTCTCATCGGCGCTTTACTTGGTGCCCTGATTGGACAAGCACTTAGTAAGAAATTAGAACATAAAACATCATAAAAAAGAGCCATCTGGCTCTTTTTTATTTATGACTTAATTTCTTGGTCAAGAAATCTCCCAAAAATTGGATAGAAAAGATAATCAAGATAATGATGAGGGTCGCAAGAATAGTCACATCGTGATTGTAACGGTTAAAACCATAAGCGATAGCTACGTTACCAATACCACCTGCTCCAACTGCTCCCGCCATAGCTGTTTCACCGACTAGTGAAATCAAGGTTACAGTCGTCACGCGAATCAAGTCTGGAAGTCCTTCTGATAGGTAAACACCCACAATGTCCCAGAATGTCGCTCCGCTTGCTTGAGCCGCCTCAATGACACCACCATCAAGCTCTGATAAAACTACTTGAACCTGACGAGCAAAGAAGGCAAAAACTGCAAAAGATAGGGGTACGATAGCCGCATTTGGCCCGATACTTGTCCCTACGATCAAATGAGAGAAGGGTGACAAGACAGCCAAGAGAATGATAAAAGGAACCGCACGGAAGATTGAGGTAATCTTATCCAAAACCCAAAAGACGAATTTATCTTCTAAGACGCCACCTGGTCCAGTTAAGACGAGGAAAAGTCCTGCAACTAGTCCTAGGAATCCTCCAATGATAAAGGAAAGAACTGTCATATAAAGTGTTAAGTAAATAGCTGTCCCCCAGCCCGCTTGACCTAACCAACCCATCTTGTAGACGTTTGGTAAATATGTTTGGATCAAGTCTGCCATCTTACTGTCCTCCCTTCAATACTTTTAGTTGTACACCAGCCTGATGGATAGCTTCTTGAGCTTTTGCCAGTGCTTCTTTTTCTCCAGACAAAACAACCACAAGCTCACCCACAGGAGTGCCGTCAAGAATTTCAATGTTTCCATAGAGAATATTGGCTGTTACTTGATAGTGTTTGTATAATTCATTCAAAAGCGGCTCATCTGTAGAAGCTCCTGCATACTTGAGTTGTACCAAAATGCTATTTTCAGATAAGTGCTCCACGATTTCTTGCTTTTCAATCTTAACCATAGCTTCATCGATACCAGTAGCCGTTGAGATAAAGTCCTGGGTCAATGGTTGCTTAGGATCTGAGAAGATTTCAAGAACGCTACCTTCTTCAATCAAGCGGCCATCCTGCATGACTGCCACACGATTAGCAATGTCTTTGACAATCTGCATCTCATGTGTAATTAAGACAATGGTCAAACCTAGTTTACGGTTCAAATCTTGTAAAAGAGACAAGATTTGCTTAGTTGTCTTAGGGTCTAGGGCAGAAGTTGACTCGTCAGAAATCAAGATTTTTGGATCATTGGCCAAGGCACGCGCAATGGCTACACGCTGTTTTTGTCCACCAGAAAGTTGTGAAGGATAGTTTTCAGCACGGTCAGCCAATCCGACCAAGTCTAATAATTCTGCTACTTTAGCCTTCTTATCTTTCTCACTAAGTCCAGAGTGTTTGAGGGCAAAAGCTACGTTTTCCTCTGCTGTCTTCTGACTCATAAGGTTAAAGTGTTGGAAAATCATCCCAATATCTTGACGCTTACGACGTAATTGTCCGGCAGTTAAGGTTTCTTTACCATCAAAAATCACATCATCATCTACAGTAATTCGACCTGCAGATGGTTTTTGTAAAAGGTTAATAACACGAACCAGGGTTGATTTCCCTGCTCCAGAATATCCTACAATCCCGTAGATATCCCCTTCTTGGATGTGAATGGTCACATCCTTGACCGCTGTGATAGTTCTCTTCTTTTGATGAAAAGTCACATCAATCTGGTCTAATTTGATAATGTCTCTACTCATAACTTTTAATCAGCTCCTCTACTAATTCAATATGGGTGTAATAATCGGCGATTCGCACATTTTCATCTCCACCGTGGTCTCGGCTATTGGCATTTCCTAGACCAAAGGCAACCATAGGTACTTCTAAGGCATCAAATACCGTATGCATAGGACCTGTACCAGCAGTTGTCGGTAAGACAGATACGCCCTGTGGATAGAATTTCTTGGCTAGCTCAATAACATTGAGAATGGCCGGCGCACTCATGTCACTTCGATAACTCATCTCACCCAAGGTATAGTACAATTCTACCTTATCAAAACCGTTTTTGTCTAGTTGTTTTCGGATTTTCTCCAAAACATCATGGGGTTCAAGCCCTGGAACCAAACGGACTTCTAGCTTGGCACTAGCCTCTGCTGGCAAAATCGTTTTAACTCCTTGACCTTGATAACCAGACTGAATTCCTTCGATATTGAGCGCTGGTTCAAAGAAAAAACGTTTTAGAAAGGCTGTACGTTCCTCTTGTAAAAGTGGCAATTCCAAGCCATAAATCTGACTGATTTCCTCTGGATTGCGTTGGGCATAGGTTTCAACCAAGGCTAACTCACGTTCGTTTGGTTCCTGCACATCATCGTACAAACCTTCTACCAAGATACGGCCGTCGGCAGCGCGAAGACTTGTCAAAGCTTGAATGAGATACCATGGAGCTGATTCGATGACTCCACCATAGCTAGAATGGATATCGACGTCTGCACTCTTGACCTTGGCATCAAAGGTCACAATTCCCTTGTTTCCACCAGAGATTTCTAACTGTTCTAAGGCATTCTTTGTTCCTTGTTCCCAGACTAATAAATCTGCACCTCGAAGTTTGTCCGCATGTTTTTCTAAATATTTATCCAAATCCATAGAGGCCGATTCCTCTGCCCCTTCCATGATGAAGCTGATATTGACTGGAAGATCATCGTGATGTTGCATGTATTTTCTAAGAGCACTCAAACGAGCAGTGATATGACCCTTGTCATCATCCACCCCACGCCCATACATAATACCATCACGCACAGAAAGCGTGAAAGGATCCTCTGTCCAGACTTGATCACCATCTGCAGGTACTGTGTCATAGTGGTTGTAGAAAATGATAGTCTTGGCATTTGGTCGTGAACTTTTGAAATGTGCCATGACAAAAGGCGCTGTATAGCTCTCGTCAATTTCAACTTCTGCACCAACACGTTTAAAAATCTCACCTAGATAACGAGCCACCTCTTTCAGGCCAACTTGTTGGGCAAAGACTGATTTTTTAGAAATCAAGGTACGCAAAACTTCAAAATAATGTTGCGCTACATGATCCTTTTCAAACTTTTCAATTTGTTCTTCTTGGCTAGGGAAAACCATTTTCTCTCTACCTTTCTACTAGGACTTGTACCTTTAGAATCAATACAAGTGGATTTCATTTGTTTTAGGCTCTATATAAAAGCAAGAGGTGGAAAAATCTCTCCCACCTCCCTGTGTTTATTACCAAACTGGTTGATCCAAGCCGTCTGAAGTTTCTTCGATGACTTTTTTCACTTCGTCAGTGTGGTAAGCTGCGATAATTTTCTTGATTGCATCAGCTTTAGGTGATGATTCCCAATCTTTTTTCGCAACGATGATGTTATACCATTGTTTTGAGTTTTCGTCAGCTTGCTCTTTAAAGAGTGCTTTCTTGTAGTCCAATTTTGCTTCTGTAACAAAAGTGTTGTTTACAACAGCTGCATCAACTGATGACAATGAACGAGCTGTTTGGCTAGCGTCCAATTCAGTGATTTTCAAGTTCTTTGGATTTTCTGTGATGTTTGCGATTGTCGCAAGTGCAGTTCCTGAAACATCCAACTTGATCAAACCAGCTGATTGAAGCAAGTAAAGAGCACGGCTTTCGTTTGTAGCATCGTTAGGTACTGCGATTTCACCCTTATCTGGGATTTCTTCCACTTTAGTGTACTTGTTTTCACTTCCGTTTAAACCTGAGTAAAGACGGATTGGTGAGATGTAAGTATCTGCAATCGCTACAAGATCTTTACCGTTTTCTTTGTTCCAGTTGTTCAAGAAGTTGTAGTGTTGGAAAGCGTTCAGGTCTACTTCACCATCAGCAGTTGCTTTATTTGGTTGTGAGTAGTCTGTAAACTCTGTGAATTCCAATTTAATTCCGTCTTTTTCAACCAATTCTTGGACTTTGTCCCAACGTGCTTCTTCTGAACCGCTACGGTTAACAGTCGCAATTTTAACTGTAGTTTTATTGTCCGCTTTCTTGTCTGAATTTCCGCAAGCTGCAAGTGTAAGGCCTGCTACTGTAGCGATAGCTGCTACGCTTAACCATTTTTTGATTTTCATGATTCATTCTCCTTTAAAAATAATACCGTAATAGTATCTCATACTTTATTTGATTTCGCAAATTGTTATTAGATAGGCAGACATATAGTTTGAAACTATATGTCTAAAAGTTGCAAAATCATCCACCTACGAGAGAGTGGATGATTTACAAACTTATTTAATGTCAGCTTCTGCTGGCAGGTAAGAACCACCAAAGAACTGTTGAGACAATTTTTCAAGCGTTCCATCCTTATAGAGTTCTTGGATGCGTTTGTCCACAAAAGCCTTCAACTCATCTTGACCTTTGGCAAGAAGTGGGTAAACATAAGGTTGTTGGTCACTTGGGAGTTCGATGACTTTCAAATTGTCCAAACCTTGGTTTTTGATAACTGTCTCTACACCGATCTTGTCAAAAATCTTATAGTCAAATTGTCCATCGCTCAAACGAGACATGATTTGTTGGAAATCTGCCTTAGTATAATTAAGGATAGTTGGATTGTCCGCATGTTCTGTGTTGTATGCTTCCAATTGTTTAGCTGAGGTTGTTCCTTGAACGACTTCAGTGGATTTTCCACCGATATCATCAAGAGACTTGATACTAGTGTCGTCCTTCTTCACAACAAGAACGTTAGGGTTTTTAGCAGTTGGCGCTGCGTAGAGGTATTTCTCTGCACGTTCTTTGGTATAACTAAGGTTGTTAACGGCCATTTGGTAACGATCGCTATCAAGTCCTGGGAAAATCCCTGACCACTCTGTCTTTTCAAACTTGACAGTATACTTGTCTGAGTCTTTAAAGATAGCACGAACAAGCTCAATCTCGTAACCTGTCAATTCACCATTTTCTTCATAGATAAATGGTTTTGGCGATCCATTAGTTGCTACAACGATTTCTTTCTTACCAGATGTTGCTTCACCAGATGCAGCATCTTTCTTCTCACCACCTGAGCAAGCTGCTAATGTACCTGCAGCAACAAGCCCTAGGGCAGCAAGTGATGAATATTTAACGATTTTTTTCATGATATTTCCTCCAAAATAAAATACAGTCTTATCTTAACAGAAAAATTAGGATTGCGCCATTATATGATTTCTATATTTGCCATAGGTTTTCTTTATGGCTGATTAAAAAACCAAGCGTAGGACTGCTATCAAGACCACTCCAAAGATAACCGTCCCCACCAGATTGCGGTAACGAAAGGCGACAAAGGCTGTCGGAAAGACTGCTAGAAAGTCTAACCATTTTATCTGTGGTAAGCTTCCGATTTTTCCTGTCACCACACTTGAAAGAATCAAGGCAAAGATAATAGAGACTGGTAGGAATTTCAAAAAGCGCTCTACGATTGCTGGCAATCCTTTGTACTTAGCAAGTATGAAAGGAATCATTCTCGGAATCCAGGTCACCAAGCCAGAGAAGATAATTGCCATTAAAATATACTTACTGACCATCCAAAATCACCCCCATAGTACAACCTAGCAAGGTCGCAAACAGTACAGCTAGTGACTGAGACACCACTGTCAACAGTACAAAGAAGGAAAGGGCAACAACTCCTAAAATGATGAAGAGGTTGCGCAAGGGAATTCTTCTTTGCATAATCTGAAACTGAGATGTAAAAATTCCAATAAACATTCCGACTAGGGCAAAGTCAAGACCGAAAATCTCAGGATTTGGCAAAAGGCCACCTAAGGCAGTTCCGACAACTGTCCCCACAAACCAAGCTAGATAGCTGTTAAGGTTGTTTCCGTGCATCCACATAGGATTGACCTTGTCCCAATGAATCAGCTCTCCCATCAAGACCCCGTATGTCTCATCCGTCAAGAGGCTAGACATTCCGATATTATGCCAGAGACTAGTATGACGGAAATAGGTCGACGCATGCAAACTCAATAAAAAGAGACGCAGATTAATCAAAAAGACCGTCATAGCAATGGCTGCCACAGGCGCTTGAACTGCTATCAAGGCTATCATAGCGAACTGGGCACTTCCAGCATAGACAAAGAGACTCATCAAGCCCATCTCAACAGGTGTTACGTAGGGCGAACCGATAATCCCACAAGCAAGGCCGATACTGACATAGCCTAAAGCGGTCGGCATCGCAGCCTGTACTCCCTCCCAAAATCCTTTTTCTTTCATAAACCTCCTCATTCTTACAAATACATCATTCTATTGTCACAAAGCGTTCAAAACAAGAACCCTAGGGCGACTAGCATCGAGATTGATCGATTCGAATATGATATTGATTATTCTCAGGATTGTCATCATCCTCATATTCTGTGGGATAGACATCAATCCAGAGCTCTCTCTTTTGCCCTTTCAGTTTAACCTTGTAGCGATAACCGTCATCATAGAGCCCTACCGTATCAGTGGTCATGGACTGGTAATCTGGAAGAGCTTCAATTTCTGCTTTCATATCTTGGGTTATCTTATAAAGCACTTCCTTCTGTTGAGCCTTGGACGCCACAGGGAAATAAACCGCAGCCCCTTGTAAACGATGTGATTTTGAAAAAGTAAAGATCACGCGACCACTATAACCTTTCCATTTAAAATTTTCATAGTCGTAGAAAAGACGCCCTGTTTTATAGAGATAGGGATCTTTTGCACGCCAAGGATTGTGATAGCCTATTTCTGTTTCTTCTACTATTTCATGAGGTTTTCCAAACACTTTTTCAAAGGATTCGAGGGGCATGTTAAATGAAATAGTTTCAAACATGACCAATTGCGTCTTTTGAAACAGCTGAAAAACCAGCAGAGACAGCAACAATACCACTAGGGCAAGTGCTACACTAATTATTTTTTTAAATCTCATATTTCTACTATACTAAAAAACTCGCGTATTTGTCCAAGATAAAAGAGTTAACGCTGAGCTAACTCTTTATTCCATAGTATCAAAAGCGAGGCTAGGTTTGGCATTTAGTTCCAAGTCTGCAAAGTTCTCTTTGTTCCACTCGCTAACGCTAGCATAGGCAATCATTCCTGCATTGTCTCCGCAAAGACGTAGAGGTGGAATGATAACCTTGACATCGGTGATTTCAGCCGCCAAACGTTCTCTAAGACCTTTATTGGCCGCCACACCACCAGCCACGACTAGGGTTTTAACAGGGTATTTCTCCAAGGCCCTCTTGGTTTTTGCCATGAGAATATCCATAACTGCTGCTTGGAAAGAGGCAGATAGGTCTTCCTTGGACAAGCTTTCTCCCTTTTGCTCGGCATTGTGGTGGAGATTGATAAAGGCAGACTTCAAACCTGAAAATGAAAACTCCAGATTGTCTTCCTTGATCATAGCACGTGGGAAGTCATACACATCCTGACCTTGATGAGCCAACTCGTCAATCTCACGACCTGCTGGATAGGTCAAGCCCATAACACGACCGACCTTATCATAGGCTTCACCAACTGCATCATCACGGGTCTCCCCAACAATCTTATAATCACCAGCTTCAGAAACATAGACCAACTCTGTGTGTCCACCACTGACTAGAAGGGCTAGCAAGGGAAACTCCAAAGGTTCGACACTTTGAGCTGCCATGAGGTGACCAGCCATGTGATTAACGGGAATTAGAGGTAGTTCATGTGCCCAAGCAAAGGCCTTAGCAGCTGACAAGCCAACTAGCAAGGCTCCGACCAATCCTGGTCCGTAGGTAACCGCAACAGCTGTCACATCCTCTTCGCTAATTTCTGCTTCTGCTAGTGCCTCCTCGATGCAGGCTGTAATGACCTCGACGTGGTGACGACTGGCTACTTCTGGCACTACGCCCCCAAAACGTTTATGACTCTCAATTTGACTAGCAATGACATTGGACAAGAGCTCGTCATCGTTTTTTAAGACGGCGACACTGGTCTCATCACAGGATGTCTCAAATGCTAAAATATATCTATCCTTCATCTATTTCTCTCTTCATGATAATGGCGTCCTCAACTGGATCATGGTAATAGGACTTTCTCTCAGCGATGACTGCCATTTTTTCTTTCTTGTAAAATGCTTGCGCTCGGTGGTTGGACTTTCTGACTTCAAGGAAAATCTCCCTGTCTGTCGGCAATGTTGCAAACAAGTCTGAGGCTATTCCCTGACCTTGATAAGCTTTCTTGACAGCGATTTGCAAGACTTCTGCTTCAAAGTTATTCTCCTGAATTGCTAGAAAACCTATCACTTCTTCCCCATCATAAGCTAGAACGTACCAAGTCTGATCTTGAGACAGGTCTGCTTGGATTTGTTCCAACGTCCAAGGACTGACGGGATAAACATCCGTCATCACTTCATAGATAGTTTGTGCTACGTCAGGTTGCTGTTGGATTCGTTTGATTTCTATCATAGGCGTTTAATGTAGGACTCGCCAGACTCGGCGTGGTTCTTGAGCCAATTTTCCTCAGCTTCGACACGTTTGAGGTAATTCGGCACAAAATCGTGCAGGGAGTCTGCTTCCTTGTCCCAGGCCCAAAGAGCTAGATTCGCTGCGTTTGGTAAGGTTTCTTGATAGTTAGCCTGTGGCAAGTGCTCTTGAATCTGCTCGACAAAGGGGGCAACTTCTCCGACAAAGGTTACCTGGTCGGCATCCTTGACTTGCTCTAGGACCTCCTCGAAAGACAGGTGAGCTTCTGGAAAGACTGACTGGGCATTTTCATAAAACCCTGCATATACATTGTTACGACGCGCATCCATCAAGGGGACAACCAAACCTTCCTGCTGGCTAGGTACCAGAGATAAAAGGCTAGACATCCCAACTAGCTCGATATTTAGGGTATGAGCCAAGGTCTTTGCAGTTGCCACCGCGATTCGCAAACCTGTGTAGCTACCCGGTCCCTCTGCTACCACGATTCGATCCAAATCTTTGGGTGTCAAATCTAGACTGGCCATCAAAAAATCAATGGCAGGCATCAGAGTGATACTGTGATTTTTCTTGATATTAATCGTGGTCTCGGCAAGAAGCTGCTTGTCCTCTAAAACTGCTAAAGACAGAGCCTTGCTGGACGTATCAAAAGCTAATACTTTCATAACACATTCCTATCTTTTTGTCTGTTTACTATTATACTACAAAAGCCGACACAAGGGAATTTTCTTTGTTTTGAAACAAAAATGTCCTGCCAAATAGACAAGACAAGCACTTAAGTATTCAAGCCAAAGTAAAATACAAACCAGACCACTTAGGTTACGAGAAGTAGGAAAAACGAATACAGAGTCACGAAGCCAATCTTCCACAGGAGTTTGGCATTTCGATTCTCTAGGAGAGTATACAAAACATTGCCACCGTATACACAAGCAACAAAAATCATAAAAGCTACCAAACGAACTCCGATAGCAAAAGAAAATAAGTTATACATAGGGCAACCTCCTTGATATGGAAACGTCTCTTATAACTTTATTATAGCACTTGCATCTTAAAGTTTCAAATGCTTATACATGGCAAAATGAAACGTATTCCAAGCTCCTTACTTTCATGTTTCCTGCTTTTACTAATTCCCCTTTTTATGTTATAATTGAGATAATTGTAACGAATCAAGGTCAATCCAGACAGAAACTGAAATAGAAATAAACAGCTTCAAGCTGGTAATTTTTTGAATACAGCTGACCTGAAAACAGAAAGGAAACAAATGATTTACAAAGTTTTTTATCAAGAAACAAAAGACCGTAGCCCACGTCGTGAAACAACACGCTCACTCTACTTAGATATCGATGCTAGCTCAGAACTTGAGGGACGCATCATTGCTCGCCAACTTGTGGAAGAAAATCGTCCAGAATTCAACGTTGAATATATCGAGCTCTTGTCTGACAAATTGCTAGACTACGAAAAAGAAACTGGCGCATTCGAAATTACGGAGTTCTAATATGGCCTATACTCTTAAACCAGAAGAAGTGGGCGTTTTTGCCATTGGTGGTCTAGGAGAAATCGGTAAAAATACATACGGAATCGAATACCAAGACGAAATCATCATTGTTGATGCAGGGATTAAATTCCCCGAGGATGACTTGCTTGGTATCGACTACGTTATCCCTGATTACTCTTATATTGTCGAAAACATCGACCGCGTCAAGGCTCTCTTGATTACACACGGACACGAGGACCATATTGGTGGGATTCCTTTCTTGCTCAAGCAAGCAAATATACCTATCTATGCAGGTCCACTAGCTCTCGCTTTAATCCGTGGAAAACTCGAAGAACATGGCCTTTTGCGCAATGCTACACTTCACGAAATCAACCACAACACTGAGTTGACCTTTAAAAATCTTAAAGCAACTTTCTTTAGAACTACTCACTCTATCCCAGAGCCTTTGGGAATTGTTATCCATACACCTCAAGGAAAAATCGTCTGTACCGGTGACTTTAAGTTTGACTTTACACCAGTTGGTGAACCTGCAGACTTGCACCGTATGGCAGCCCTAGGTGAAGACGGAGTGCTTTGCTTACTCTCTGACTCGACAAATGCTGAAGTGCCAACCTTTACAAACTCTGAAAAGGTCGTTGGTCAGTCTATTATGAAGATTATTCAAGGTATAGAGGGACGTATCATCTTTGCATCCTTTGCCTCAAATATCTTCCGTCTCCAACAAGCGACTGATGCCGCAGTCAAAACAGGGCGTAAGATTGCTGTCTTTGGACGTTCTATGGAAAAGGCTATTGTTAACGGAATCGAGCTTGGCTACATCAAGGCGCCAAAGGGAACCTTCATCGAACCAAATGAAATCAAAGATTACCCTGCGGGTGAGATTCTTATCCTCTGTACGGGTAGCCAGGGTGAACCTATGGCGGCTCTCTCTCGTATCGCTAACGGAACCCATCGTCAAGTGCAACTCCAACCTGGCGATACGGTTATCTTCTCATCTAGTCCAATCCCAGGAAACACCACTAGCGTTAACAAGCTGATTAACATCATTTCTGAAGCTGGTGTTGAAGTTATCCATGGTAAGATTAACAACATCCATACATCTGGACACGGTGGTCAGCAAGAGCAAAAACTCATGCTCCGCCTCATCAAACCAAAATACTTCATGCCTGTTCACGGTGAATATCGCATGCAAAAAGTCCATGCTGGACTTGCCGTAGATACTGGAGTTGAAAAAGACAATATCTTTATCATGAGCAATGGTGATGTCCTTGCCCTTACTGCAAACTCTGCTCGTATCGCTGGTCATTTCAATGCTCAAGATATCTACGTCGATGGAAATCGAATCGGTGAAATCGGAGCAGCAGTCCTAAAAGACCGTCGAGACCTATCCGAAGATGGTGTCGTACTTGCCGTCGCAACGGTAGACTTTGAGTCTCAGATGATTATTTCTGGACCAGATATCCTTAGTCGTGGTTTCGTCTACATGCGCGAATCTGGCGACTTGATCCGTCAAAGTCAACGCATCCTTTTCAATGCTATTCGTATCGCTTTGAAAAACAAGGATGCCAGCGTCCAATCTGTCAATGGTGCTATCGTAAACGCCATTCGACCATTCCTTTACGAAAACACTGAACGTGAACCAATCATCATTCCGATGATTCTCACACCAGATGAAGAATAATAAAAAATTCTCTGAAATCCTATGACTTCAGAGAATTTTTTATTATTTAACGACAATTTCGTAACGAGTTTTGCTAGTGAAAGTTTCACCTGCTTTTAGAATGACTTGATCTTTCAGGTCACTGTGAATAGCATCTGGTAAAGCCTGTGCTTCAAGAGCAATTCCATTGTGCTGCATCATTGGCTGACCCGCAATAATGACACTATCATCGACAAAGTTTGCGGTGTAAACTACAAAGCAAGGTGCTTCTGTCTTGAAGAGAAGGAAGCGACCTGAATTTTGGTCATAGAGGAAACCAGCATTGTCATGTCCTGCAGGCAGAGCAAATGGGTGGTCCAAACCAGATACGAGTTGGATTTGCTCATCTTCTTCTGCAAAGATATCTTTCAACAAGGCGCCATTGTAGATATGTTTGACCACATCACGATTAGCATCTGGAGCTTTAGCTGGGACACCGTCAGGAGCGATTGGATAAATACCTTCTGTATTCAGTTGGAAAACATGGCGGTCAACCGTCTGAGTGAAATCGCCAGACAAGTTAAAGTAGCTATGGTTGGTCGGATTGACCAAGGTATCCTGGTCCGTCGTCACCTTGTAGCTAACTTCGTAGGCCCCATTTTCTTCTAATTTGTAGCTAATCCAAATCTTAAGATTACCTGGGAAGCCTCCTGTACCGTCTGTTCTTTCTGTGTAAAGAGTCAAACCATGGTCGCTCACCTCGACTAGCTCAAACAAACTAGAATCCCAACCTGTTGAGCCACTGTGGTTACAGTTGCTTGCGTTATTGACTTCGAGTTCATAGGTTTCCCCATTCAATTCGAATGTCGCACCTGCGATACGACCTGCAACTGGACCTACACTCGCTCCATGTTTAGGACTGTTACCTACATAGCTGTCAAAATCATCAAAACCTAGGATAACATTGGCAAAATTACCAGCCTTATCAGGAGTTACATAGCGTAGAATCGTTGCACCATAGGTCATGATTTCTAGTTGGTAGCCTGCTTCTGTTTCAAAGCGATAAGCGACAACATCCTTGTCATCAACTTTCCCAAATACACGTTCTGTGTATGTTTTCATCCTTTTCTCCTTATTATTTGAATTCGTGAATAATAACACCTTGAACGACGCGGTTTACTGTACCTGTAGGTGATGGTGTATCAGGTCTGTTGCCAACCTTAAGCGAAGTCAAGAGAGCAAATAGTTGACCATAAACAATATAAGGGAATACACGGTAAACGTCATTCAAGACACTGCCACAGCCAAGTGCTACTTCCTTAACGTTTTCAAGACCAAAAGCTTGATCACTCAAGAGAACAACGCGACGAGCGATTTGGTCCCCTGCAACTTCACGAACCAAGTCTA
Source organism: Streptococcus sp. CF4-3 (assembly GCF_024295385.1). NCBI lineage: Bacteria > Bacillati > Bacillota > Bacilli > Lactobacillales > Streptococcaceae > Streptococcus > Streptococcus sp. CF4-3. Next base: position 22,905 of record NZ_JANCPN010000009.1, read on the forward strand.
AGTCATACTTACGAGTATAGTTCGTTGTAGTACCAAAAACTAAAACTACAGTATCTTCATTGATAAGAGATTTTGGACCGTGACGGAAGCCGACTGGACTTTCATACATTGTCGCAACCCGACCAGCAGTCAATTCCAAAATTTTCAGTTGTGCCTCATGAGCAAGTCCGAAGAATGGACCTGCACCTAAGTAAATCACTCGGTTAAAGTCTAGGTCAACCAACTCTTTCACATCTGCCACATTGTCAAGAACTTTACGAGCAAGACTAGAAAGCACTTCAAAACGTTCAGCTTTAACAGCAAATTCAGTTGGATCGAAGACCAAAAGTGCTGTCAACATCATTGAAGTAAAGCTTGATGTCATAGCAAATCCAGCATCGTTAGAAGCTGCCGGTTGCAAGAGCAAGAGGTTGCGATCATCACCGTGAGCTTGAAGTGCTAATTTCCCTTCAGCCGCACAAGTGATCGTTACTTGATAAAGATCGTCAACTAAAGCCTTAGCCAAGTCAACTGTTGCCACACTCTCAGGTGAGTTCCCGCTACGTGCAAATGATACCAAAACAGTTGCCACATCTTTTTTCAAATAGGTTTGTGGGGTGGCAACGATATCTGTTGTCGCAATAGCATTGAAATTCCATTTACGTTCGTCATAGACTTCCTTGAAGTATGGAACCAAGGTATCACCTACATAAGCTGAAGTTCCAGCACCAGTCAGGATAACCTTGATATAGTCATGTTTATCTGCAATTCCTTGCAAAAAGGCTGCAATTTCATCACGGCGTGCTTGGTATGATTCAAAAGCTTCCTTCCAAACATCTGGTTGTTGGTAAATTTCGCGTGTGGTGATCTCTGCTCCCAACTCAAGCAAATCTTCTTTTGTATAATCTAGCATTGAAAACCTCTAATCTAATATTGTTTCATGATTGAAAACATGGGAATGGGAGTCGCTCCCATTCCCATGTATATTTTCTATAAGATGATTTAACGTTTTAACGCAATCACATCTTATACTCAATGAAAATCAAAGAGCAAACTAGGAAGCTAGCCGAAGGCTGTACTCAAGTACGGCAAGGCGAAGCTGACGTGGTTTGAATTTGATTTTTGAAGAGTATTATTCATCTTCATCGTCGTCGAAGCTCGCCAATAAATCATTAACTTTCACAATGCTTTCTGAAGCACGACTCTTATAGTCCGCATCCATTCCAGTTAGGCTTGCATTGATAAATTCAATGACCATCGGAAGGTTCATTCCTGCATACAGTTCAATGTCACGACCTTCCATAATCAGACGGCTCACCACGTTACATGGAGTTCCGCCAAGAAGATCCGCAAAGACTAGGAAATCATCCAATCCTTCAACAGCAGCTTCAAATTTTGCAGTAAATTCTTCTGGTCCATCTTCTGGAAGAAGAGCAACCGCATGAATGTTGTCTTGTGGTCCCATAATCATCTCTGTGCTACCTTTAAGTTCTTCACAGAAACGACCGTGGCTCACTAAAATCAATGATTTAGTCATAAATTATGCGCCCATTCCAAGTGCAAATTTACCAAAGGCAGAAAGAGCCAAGGCAAGCACGATAATGATACCGATAGCTTTTGTAGAGTTCATACCTTTCTTACCAAGCAACCAGAAGATAAATGCAGTGAAGATTGCTGGAAGCAAACGTGGGAAGATTGAGTTCAAGATGTCTTGGAAGTCAATCATCTTTTCACCGATTGGTAATTTGTATGAAATTTCAAAGTTGATCATTGTTGCTACAAGAGCACCCATCATGAATACACCAAGTACAGATGCAGCTTCAATCAAAGCTGTCAAAGTACTTTGCATGTTGTTGATAAGGTTAACCCCTTCTTTGTATGCAAATTCCAACTGTTTCCAACGGAAGATGTCATACGCTACTGCAACTGCAATCCAAAGGAAGATACCCCAAGGTTGACCAGCAATAGCCATTGTTGCAGCGATAGATCCCATGATAGCAGGTACAAGTGAACCAAAGATAGTATCTCCAAGAGGAGCGAATGGTCCCATCAAACCTGTCTTGATACCGTTAACCGCATCTTTTGAACCAACGCCATCTTTTTCTTCCATAGCAAGGTCAAAACCAGCGATAATTGTGTGGAAGAATGGTGAAGTGTTGAAGAATTGAGTATGAACTTTCATCATTTCTTTCAACTCAGGAGTTCCATCTCCATACATTTTACGCAATTGTGGCAAGATCATGTAAAGGTAACCTGATGCTTGCATACGTTCGTAGTTCCATCCCAATTGGAAAGTGAACAAGCTACGTTTGTTAATTTGATTAAAATCTTCTTTTGTTAATTTGTAATTAGAATTCGTCATCTTCAATTTCCCCACTTTCTGATGGTGTAGAAGGTGCTGCTACAGCAACTTTTTGGCTGTTCTTGAAGTGAACAACCGCAAGGAAGATACCTACGATAGAGATACCGATCATAGACAATCCTTTGAAGTTGTTAACAAAGCCAATTTTTTCAGCAACTTCAGCAGGAAGAGTGCCAATGATTCCAGCAACTGCTCCACCAAGACTTGTTACGTTTGAGTAAAGAACAGTCAACATAGCTGTCAAACCGAATCCCATAGCAAGGTAGTGAAGGTTACGTTTAACTGGAAGGTAACGAAGCAAGATAGCGAATCCAAGACCTGGAAGCATACGACCTGCAAGAGTCAAACCGTCTGCAACCCATTGGTATTCTTTAACAAGGTTTACAACACCTTGTACGAATTCTCCACCGAAAGCTAGGGCGAAGAATACTGGAAGGGCACGAGAAAGAGCCCAAGGAACTGCACCAAGAAGATAGTTACGTTCGATTCCTTTGTAGTCAAAGCGTTCGATCGCAGCATCAATACGGTGAGCGAAGAATGTTGTAGTCATACGACCAAGTACGTCGAAGTAAGTCAAAAGTGCCGCTACTGGTACAGCGATTGTAGTGATCGCAAGATCTGTTTCGATTCCTTGTGAAACTGAGAAAGCTGTCGCAAGAACCGCACCAGAAGTTGCGTCGATACGAGAAGCACCACCAAAGGTACCTACCCCAAGTACGAATAACTGCAAGCTACCACCGATAAACAAACCAGTTGTCAAATCTCCCATGACTAAACCAGTAATGAAACCAGCGAATACAGGGGAACCTGCAGAAGAAACGATCGTCAACTCATCACAGATTTGATAAGCTGAGTACAAAGTGAGAAGTAAAATTTGCCACCATTGTATCATAACAATGACCTCCTAAAAATTTTTTCCTATTTTAATAAGCTCAAAAAGTCTGAAACTGGATCATTTGGAACCATTTGAGCAGTAAGTTTAACACCTTTTTCCGCCAATTTGTGGAAATCTTCTACGTCTTTATCAACAACGTTAATAGAACGTGTGATTGCACGTGTTTCTGGTGTTTGAGACATGTTGCCGACATTGACAGTTTCAAGTGGCACACCTGCTTCTACCAAACCGAGGAAACGGTCAGGTTTGCGTGCTACAATCAAAAGACGTTGGCTATCGTATTTACCAGCAAGGATATTCGCTGCTGCTTTATCAACTGGCAAAATACTAAGTTTTACACCTGGTGGTGTTGCAAGTTTCAAGCCGCTTTTTTCAACGTCATTGTTCACAACATCATTGTCAACGACCATGATACGTGAAACATTAAGTTTAGCAGACCAAAGGTTTGCGACTTGTCCGTGAATTAAGCGCCCATCGATACGGCATCCTACAATTGTCATAAGTTTTCCCCCTTTATAAGTTTTAGTGTAGGTTTACAAGTTAAATGTATGTGTTCCTTATACTCCCCTTCTGTTTCAAAGATAATGATGCGGTTGGCACCTTCTTTGAGATAGCTATGTGGAATATAAAGAGATAAGGTTGGACCGACATTCCAGAAGCGACCTAGATGATGTCCATTGATATAAGCAATCCCTTTACCAAACTCAGATAAGTCTAAGTAGGTATCCTTTGGCGCCTCAACTTCAAAGTCATAAGCGTAAAAGGCAGGTTGTCCTTCTGTCCATCCCTTAGAGAAATCAATATTCTCTGGGTTATCAAGAGGAAGTGGATATTGCTTCCAGTTGAGCAAGAAATGCAAATCTTTACAAATACCTGTGCGAATTCCTTTTCGCTGTGTATCTGCTAAGAATTTGTGTCCATAGTTGACACGCCCCATATTTTCAATAAGTATATCAATATTGGATAGCGTTTTCTTTTTACCTTGATAAAAGATATCTTCACCGATTTCTGTTTGGTACTGTGTCGCCACCCATTTACCATCGATAAAGAGCTGAGCTCTATCTCGTCCGTCAATAATTCGAATGCGTTCTTCATCCGCATCCCAACTTGCTTCCGTACGATAGAGTAGGTAGCCGTAACCTTGTCCTAACTCTTCCATTTTCTTAGGGTAGAGACTTTCAATCGGACTGGATAGGCTATCCAAGGTTTCAAACAAGGAAACTTTTTCAACTAGCGGAATCGCGTCAACTTCCATACTTGCCTTGTGAAGTGGCTCAGATTGCGGATACTCAGGATAGTAAGTCGCCATCATGTCTTTGACTGCAAAATATTTAGCAGTTGGGTTTCCAGCTTCATCAAGAAGAGCGTCATAATCATAAGATGTTACTTGTGGTAAATCAATGGTTCCTCGAGCTGAACAACCATTCATAAAACCAAAGTTGGTCCCACCGTGGAACATGTAAAGATTAATAGAACCTTGCTCTAAAACCTCGTGGACAGCTTCTGCTAATTCCTCAGGTTCACGCTTGATGATTGGTTCTTTCCATCGATTGAACCAGCCATCCCAGAATTCCATACACATGAGTGGCCATTTCTTGCCGTGCTCATCAAAGAATTCTTGCATCTGTGAGAAATTATAAGTAGCCTTGGAACCAAAGTTCCCTGTCACAAAGAGATCATCCTCAATTAAGGTTCCAGCCTTAAGAGTTGCTCGCCATGGTCCATCTGATGTGAAAAGCGGACAAGTAACTGCTCGTCCTTCCATCAAACGTCGAATTTCCCTCAAGTAGGTCTTGTCCTCGCCATAGGATCCGTACTCATTTTCGACTTGCATCATGAGAATGTTCCCACCGTTTTCCAATAATCTCGGAACTAGACGTGGAAGCAACTGATCATAGTAGCGACCAACCATATCAATGAAAGCTGGGTCAGATGACCGAATTCTCATATCCTTGGTCAAGAGCCATGCTGGTAAACCACCGAATTCCCATTCTGCACAGATAAATGGAGAAGGACGTACAATTGCATATAAGCCCAAATCTTGTGCAGTTTGAAGAAATCTCTCTAAATCAAGATTACCTTCAAAGTTAAATTTTCCTTCAGCAGGTTCATGCATGTTCCAGGCGACATAAGTCTCAACTGTATTGAAACCTAAAGCCTTGAGGTTATACAATGAATGATGCCAATCTTCCACAGGAATTCTAAAATAGTGAATGGCACCAGACAAAACCTTGAATGGTTTTCCATTCAGATAGAAATCATCTTTAATTTCAAATCTTGCCATTCTTCCTCCTCTGAAAACGAAAAAGATTGCGCTTTCATTTGTTGTTATATCAACTATAAACTAATCGGGGATTAATGTCAATACTTTTTGAAATTTTCTTTAAAAATTTTCTGTCTTTTACTAAATTTTTTCTAAAAAATATCAAAATGCCATAAAATCAACGTTCTAAATAGAAAGCAAAAATAGGAATTAAAACTCAAATTATTTATATGTATCCTAATTTCTTATTCCGATATTTTAAATTTTTTCATCGCTTTTCTACTCTTTTTTTCGATTTTATGTTAAAATCATAGGTGGAGAAGGAAAAAATGAGGTGAAATTATGGCAATTCCAAAGTATCAATATATTAAAGATGAATTGAAAAACAAGATTATTTCTGGTCAATTTGCTAGTGGAGATAAATTCTACACTGAAGCAGAATTGATTTCCATGTATGATGTTAGCTCAATCACAGTGGTTCGTGCCTTGAATGATCTTGCTAAAGACGGATACATTGTTCGTCAACAAGGTAAAGGAACTTTCGTAGCTCGTGCCCGCAAGCATAAACTCGTTGAATTTTCTGATGTAGAAATCTTCGAGACCAAAGACGATAAGGTAACTGTTCTTTCTATCGAACGCGGGAACGATCTTAAATATCTAGAAAAGCTCGGCCTACGTGGCGATCAATTCTACTACAAGATTGAACGTGTTCGTGAAACAAATGGCATCACCTATATCTATCACAGTTCATACATTCCTGAACAGTACATCAATGCCAACTATCCAAATCTTGAATACTATAGTTCTATCTATACTCGTTTCAAATTGGACTACCACATTCACATGAATGATGAGCATTTTGAAGAAATTAATGAAATTGTATTTCCAACTCCAGAACATGCCGCTTCTGTATTAGGAATCGACACTCATTTCCCAACTGTTTTCCAAACTAAGACAACTAAGCTTGAAGCAACTGGTCAAGTTTTGGAATATATCGAGACATATAAACGATCTGATTTCTACAAAATCAAATTCATTTCTTGTGATCGTGACCACTAATCTTTAAAAATCCTGAGGCGACTGTCTCAGGTTTTTTATATACCCATTATAGCATCAGCTCACTTTCCTGAGAATAGCATTTCAAGCAATTCTATAATTAGTAACCTTTTTACTAAAAAATAGTCAAAATTAGAAAAATATATCTTAATTTATAAATTATTCTATTTTTTATAGTAATTCCCTCAAAAACTTGACTTTATTTTAGTAAGAACATACAATAGGATCAATGTATGAAAACGTTATCAAAGAATTCAAAAGGGAGGTTTTTAATGAAACCAGAAAATAAACAGCGCTTCTCTATTCGTAAATATGCAATTTGGGCCGCTTCTGTATTGATTGGCTTTGCCTTTCAGGCTCAAGCTATTGCTGCTGACGGAGTTGTGCCTGCTACAACAGAGAATCAACCTGCTGTCCAAACCACTGGAGAAGTCACTCCACCAACGAGTGAAGAAAAACTCGAGACTACTCCTTCAACAGAAAATGTAGCTCAAGCGTCTCCAGTCGCTCCAGTAACAAATACTGAAGCTCCAACAAAATCAGAAGTAACTGGAGAAGCTAAGAAGTCAGAACCAGAAGAGGTAGAAAATAAAAAAGTTGCTACAGTTGAGGCTCCTTCAGCCAAAGAATATAAACTTCCTGAAACAGGAAGCCAAGGTTCAGAATGGTTGATGGCTACAGGTTTGATGGCTGCACTTACAGCTTATGGACTTAGCAAGAAAAAAGATTAAGCACAAATAAAAAGCGAGATTGAATCTCGCTTTTTATTTTATGATTAGTCACCCAAACCGATGCGTTCGAAGATCTCATCCACTCGTTTGGTGTAGTAAGTTGGGTTGAAGATTTCGTCGATTTCTTCTTGAGTCAAACGTGATGTTACTTCTGGATCTGCTTCAAGAAGTGGTTTGAAGTCTACTTGGTTGTCCCAAGAGTAGGCTGTTTTTGGTTGTACCAAGTCATAGGCTTGCTCACGGGTCATACCTTTCTCAATCAAGGTCAACATGGCACGTTGGCTAAAGATAAGACCAAAAGTTGAGTTCATGTTGCGGATCATGTTTTCTGGGAAGACCGTCAAGTTTTTGACGATATTTCCAAAACGGTTGAGCATGTAGTCAATCAAGATGGTCGTATCTGGTGTGATGATACGCTCAGCTGATGAGTGAGAGATGTCACGTTCGTGCCAGAGAGCAACATTCTCATAAGCTGTCACCATGTGACCGCGGATAACACGCGCAAGACCTGTCATGTTTTCAGAACCGATAGGGTTGCGTTTGTGAGGCATTGCTGAAGACCCTTTTTGCCCTTTAGCAAAGAACTCTTCTACTTCGCGTTGTTCTGATTTTTGCAAACCACGAATTTCAGTCGCCATACGCTCGATAGAAGTTGCGATGCTAGCAAGAACTGCAAAGTACTCAGCATGAAGGTCACGAGGAAGCACCTGTGTTGAGATTTCTTGAGCACGGATACCAAGCTTGTCGCAGACGTATTTTTCAACGAATGGTGGGATATTGGCAAAGTTACCAACCGCACCAGAGATCTTACCTGCCTCTACACCAGCAGCCGCATGCTCGAAACGCTCAATGTTCCGCTTCATTTCGCTGTACCAAGTAGCCAATTTCAGACCAAAAGTTGTCGGCTCAGCGTGCACACCGTGGGTACGACCCATCATAATGGTGAACTTGTGCTCCTTAGCCTTATCAGCGATGATGTTGGTGAAGTTTTCAAGGTCCTTGCGGATGATGTCATTGGCTTGTTTGTAGAGGTAACCATAGGCCGTATCTACCACGTCAGTAGATGTCAAACCGTAGTGAACCCACTTGCGCTCTTCACCAAGAGTCTCAGAAACCGCACGTGTGAAAGCCACCACATCGTGGCGAGTCTCCTGCTCAATCTCCAAAATACGGTCGATGTCAAAGTCCGCCTTCTCGCGAATCAAAGCCACATCTTCCTTAGGGATTTCCCCCAACTCAGCCCATGCCTCGTCAGCCAAGATTTCTACCTCAAGCCAAGCACGGTATTTATTTTCTTCAGTCCAAATGTTCGCCATTTCGGGGCGAGAGTAACGTTCGATCATGTTTTTATTTTCCTTTCTTTTGATGTTTTACATCAGTTAGCAATCGACTGTCGCTTTATTCAAATTCCTCTTTCCCAATCCACACCGATGGATAATGATCCAGTGTATTCAAATCCGTATCTAACGGTAGATCATAGATGGCTAAATAGTTTTCAGGATATTGAGCAGTCAGCTCTTCATACTTAGCTTTCACTTTTTCGTGATTGCTACTAGCATACAAGACTTCGACGACTGCTCCCGTCTTTTCTTTTTCAACAAATGCGTTGACAATGAGTTGAATCATAGGCATGTCCTAAAAATCAATCCCTTTCCCAAATTCTTCAACCTCATCTGGCACATCACTAAACAAAGTCACATGTCCCATTTTGCGGTTGTGCTTCGCTTCTATTTTACCATATAGGTGGAGGTGGGCGCTTGGATTTTCTGTCACATATGTTTCAGCTGCTTCGACGTGTTGGCCGAGGACGTTGAGCATGACTGCTGGAGCATGGAGGTGGATTGTTGGAAGTGGCGCTCCGAGAACGCCCAAGATATGTGTGTCAAATTGTGAAAAATCACAGGCTTCGATTGAGTAGTGTCCAGAGTTATGTGGGCGTGGCGCGATTTCGTTGACAATAATGTCATCAGCTGTCGCAAACATTTCCACACAAAGAGTTCCAGACAAGTTCAGCTGTTCAGCGATTCGCACTGCCATGGCTTTGGCTTTTTCAGCCAGACTTTCTGAAATGCGAGCTGGCACGATGGTCTTAGACAGGATATTGTTACGGTGGATATTTTCCTGAACCGGGAAAACTGTCACGTCCTTGCCATTTCCTGACACAATGACAGAAATTTCAAGGTCGAAATTGACGAATTCTTCTAAAACGCAATCTGCTGAATCTGCTAGCGCATAAGCTTCTTCTAAATCTTCCGCTGAACGAATGACCTTTTGTCCATGGCCATCGTAGCCACCAGTCGCAGTCTTGAGGACATAGTTTTTAGAAAGGTCGATATCTGCCAAATCCTGGTTTGAAGTCACAACCTTGTAGGGTGCCACGGTGACTTGAGCCTTATTTAAGAGAAAGTCCTTTTCAAAGATGCGATTTTGGGAAATGCGGAGCAAATCTGTCCCTTGAGGGAGTTGACCATCCTTGATGACAGCATCCAAACCATCGGCATCGACATTCTCAAACTCATAGGTCAGGACATCGCAACGCTCCGCCAACTGACGGAGGGCGTCCACATCATTATAAGGCGCCACGATGATTTCCGCCACACGAGAGGCTGGGCAATCCGCCGCAGGATCCAGCGCGATAACCTTGTGTCCCATGTAGATAGCAGAAATGGCCATCATCTGACCCAGCTGACCACCACCGATAATTCCGATTGTTTTAGATGAGCTCATTCGTCGACTCCTCTGCGATTTTTCCTTGTTCTTCTGCGAAATCTGCCAATGCTGTTGCAATAGCCTGATCCTCTACTGAAAGGAGACGGAGGGCAAAGAGGGCCGCATTGGTCGCACCTGCTTCACCAATAGCCATTGTCGCAACAGGCACACCACCCGGCATCTGAACAATCGAGTAAAGAGAATCCACGCCACTAAGCGCTCGTGATTTGACTGGTACACCGATGACAGGGAGGGTTGTTTTGGCAGCTACCATACCTGGCAAATGGGCTGCGCCACCCGCACCTGCGATGATAACCTTGATGCCACGGCTACGGGCTTCCTCCGCATGTCTAAACATGAGGTCTGGTGTACGGTGAGCGGAAACAACTTTCTTTTCGTAGACTACACCGAAGCGGTCTAGGACTTCAGCGGTTTTTTGCATGGTTGCCCAGTCGGATTTTGAGCCCATGATGATGGAAATTACTGGTTTCATTTTTAATCCTTTTTCTTCCTTTTTTGACAATCACCTTAGGTTGTGAGGGACGGCAGCAGCCACCAAAGGTGTCTCATGCCTAAATCGGAAGCCCAAGGTCTTCCGATTTCCCTGAACGATTGGCTTATAATCCAATCGTTCTTTCACAACGGCGGTGATTGCTCTATATCAGCTCGCTAATGCTCGCAAATTAAACGACCATTATCGGGTTTGGCGACTGCGTCGCTTTTTCTTATATCTTTATCTAATTGCCTTGCTTCCGATATCTGTTCGGTAAAAGAGGCCTTCTGTATTTTGTTTGTTGAGTTGGTTGTAGATAATGTTTTGGCCGTCTTTGACAGTATCTGCTGTGGTGACTAACATATAGACACGTCCACCGTTTGAGAGGAGGTCTTCCCCATTTTCAGCAAATTTAGCTCCGGCATAGTAAGTGATGATGTCGCCTTCTGTCTTGGTAGGAAGCTTGACACCTTTCTCATAAGCGAGTGGGTATCCGTTTGAGGCTACAACAACGCCTAGTGTCACACCCTTGTCCATCCAAGTGATGGCTGGCTCTTTGCCTTCCAAAATGTCAGTAATGTTATTCGCGAAGTCAGATGTCAAACGAGGTAAGATAATTTGCGTTTCTGGATCTCCGAAACGAGCGTTAAACTCGATGACTTTGGGCCCATCAGCTGTCAAGATAAGACCTGCGTAAAGGACACCAAGATAGGGGCGCCCTTCTTTAATCATCCCTTCGAGGACTGGCTTGACAATGGTGTCAACCGCTGTAGCAACCACGCTCTCTGGCAAGTGTGGAACTGGCGCATAGGCACCCATACCACCCGTGTTAGGCCCCTTGTCGCCATCATAGGCACGTTTGTGGTCCTGAGCTGTTGGCATGATGTAGAACTTGTCACCATTTACAAAGGCAAAAAGTGAAAATTCCTCTCCTGCAAGAAACTCCTCGATAACCACACGCGCACCTGAGTCCCCGAATTTATTGTCCAAAAGCATCTCGTGAGCGGCTTCTACTGCTTGCTCGACTGTCTCAGCAACGACGACACCTTTCCCAAGGGCCAAACCGTCTGCCTTGACTACGATTGGAGCGCCTTTTTCTTCGATATAGGCCTTGGCTTCCTCGAAATCTGAGAAGGTCCCATAGGCTGCTGTCGGAACATCGTATTTGACCATGATTTCCTTAGCAAAATCCTTGGACCACTCCAACTCCGCTGCCAATCTTGTCGGACCAAAGGCTTTGAGGCCAGCTGCATTGAACTCATCCACAATCCCAGCCGCAAGGGCGTCATCTGGACCAATGAAGGACCAAGCAATATCGTTGGCTTTTGCAAACTCAATCAATTTAGAATGTTCGGAAATAGAGATATTTACCAATTCCAGATCATCCAGAGTCATCCCGTCGTTCCCAGGAGCTACAAAGACTTTTTCAACATCTTTTGACTCAAGCAACTTCTTAGCAATGGCATGTTCACGACCACCCGAGCCGACAACTAACAGCTTCATCTTTCAACCTCTTTTGCGAATTATTTACTAATATTATACCATAAACGTTCGTTTTAATCTTGTTTCGTTTCGCTTTTAAAGCAAAAAAAAGGAAAGAAACTGTTTTCTTCCCTTTTATTTTCTTAATGTCTAAAATGTCTCACGCCTGTGAAGACCATGGTTAAGCCGTATTTATCAGCAGCTTCGATGGATTCTTGGTCACGGACGGATCCACCAGGCTGGATGATAGCCTTAATACCTGCTTTAGCGATTTCTTCCACGTTATCCGCAAATGGGAAGAAGGCATCTGAAGCAAGAACAGCGCCGTCAAGGCGGTCTTTGGCTTGATTGATGGCAATACGAACAGAGGCCACACGGTTGGTTTGACCTGGGCCAACACCCAGTGTCATGTGGTCATTAGTCACGATGATTCCATTTGATTTGACATACTTGATAGCTTTCCAAGCAAACTCAAGGGCAGTCGCTTCTGTCTCAGTTGGTTGGCGTTTGGTTACCACTTGCCAGTCAGCTGGGCTTTCTTTGACCACGTCTTGATTTTGAACGAGGAGTCCACCGACAACACCTGTATATTCTGCTTCCACTTCACTAGCATCTTGTGCGTCAAATGGCAAGGCAAGAATGCGCAAATTTTTCTTTTTGTTGGTCAAAATGGCTAGCGCTTCATCCGTATAGCTTGGTGCAATGATGATTTCGAGGAAAACACCGTGCATCTTCTCAGCTGTCGCAGCATCTACCTCACGGTTGAGAACGACAATTCCACCAAAGATAGAAACTGGGTCAGACTCATAAGCGTAGTCCCAAGCATTCTCGATGTCATCAGCTTGACCAATCCCACATGGGTTCATGTGTTTCAAAGCCACAACCGTTGGGCGTTCTTTGAAATCGCGAATGATACGGATGGCAGCATCAGCGTCACGGATATTGTTGAAGGACAATTCCTTACCGTTGAGCTGTTTCGCTGAAGCAATTGAGTAGTCCGTTGGCAAGGCTTTTTGGTAGAAGTCTGCGTCTTGTTGAGGGTTTTCACCATAACGCATAGCTTGTTTAAGGTCATAAGTCAAGGTGAGTTTTTCAGGTTTACTTTCACCCACTTGAGCTGTGAAGTATTCTGCAATCAAGGCATCGTATGAAGCTGTGTGACGGAAAACCTTAGCTGCCAAGCGTTGGCGAGTTTCGTAACTTGTTTCGCCGTTGGCTGCCAATTCGTCAAGCACAACAGCGTAGTCAGCTGGGTCTACCACAACTGTTACGCTAGCGTGGTTTTTTGCTGCTGAACGAAGCATTGATGGACCACCGATATCGATGTTTTCAACGGCATCCGCATAAGTCACGTCTGGTTTAAGAATGGTTTCCTTGAATGGGTAAAGATTGACCACAACAAGGTCAATCAATTCGATTTTGTTATCCTTGGCTGCTTCTAAGTGACTATCCAGGTCACGACGAGCGAGGAGACCGCCATGGATATTGGGGTGGAGGGTCTTGACACGACCGTCCATCATTTCCGGGAAACCAGTCACATCATCGATAGCAATGGTATCAACCCCAGCATTGTCTAGGACAACTTTGGTACCACCTGTTGAGATGATGTCCCAACCAAGTTTTTTAAGTTCTTGGGCAAATTCAACAATGCCCGCTTTATCTGAGACTGAAATAAGTGCTCGTTTAGTCATGTTCTTTCTTTTCCTTTTTAAAAAAGTTCTTTCTTTGCTACAGTCGAAAATTTTCTTTCAGCTCAAGGGCTTCCTTATTTTCGTGCAGCCCCCAAACTATCCAAGACTTCTGGATAGAGCTTGTACTCTGTTTCGTGGATGCGAGTCTCGAAAGTATCAAGGGTATCCCCTTCATGCCTTGGCACACGGACCTGTTTGATGACCTTGCCGGTATCAACACCAGAGTCCACCCAGTGAATAGTCACGCCAGACTGGTCCACACCTGCACTCCAAGCATCCTCAATACCATGAGCGCCTGGAAATTCAGGGAGATAAGCTGGGTGAATATTGATGATACGGCCCTCATAAGCTGCTAACAAGGTTGGACCGACGATTTTCATGTAACCTGCGAGACAAACCAAGTCAATCTCATGCTCATCTAAGAGCTCGACGATGGTCCTTTCGTAATCTGCCTTGCTCTCAAATTCCTTGAGCTCAAAAGCATATGAAGGAATTCCAAGCTTTTCTGCACGTTCAAGGACGTAGGCATCACGGTGATCTGAAAAGACAAATTCTACTGGAAATTGTTCTGCAATCACCTGAAAGTTTGAGCCGTTGCCAGAGGCAAAAACAGCAATCTTTTTAGCCATTATTTAATCACCACACTTGCATCTGTCTTCTTGACAATCCGACCGATTTCATAAACAGGTTCGTCAAGAAGTTCTTTGACACGTTCAACATTTTCTGGTTTAACCGCAAGCATAAGCCCCACACCCATGTTGAAGATTTCAAACATTTCTTCGTGTTTGATTTGGCCATATTTTTCAAGGGCTTTGAAAATTGGAAGGACCGGGACTTTGCTTTCCTCAATTTCAGCCGCCAAGTCATCCGCGAACATACGTGGTACATTTTCGATGAAACCACCACCTGTGATGTGGGCAATCCCGTTGACCAACTCTTCCTTAATGAGTGGTAAAACAGCCTTGACATAGATACGAGTTGGCTCCAAAAGAACGTCTTTGAGTTTCTTGCCTTCCAATTCTGGGAGGACTTCCTCACCTGTATAATCGGCAAAGACACGACGTACAAGCGAGTAACCATTTGAGTGAATACCGCTTGAGGCAAGTCCGAGAAGGACGTCTCCCTCTACTACTTTTGAACCATCGATGATTTGAGATTTTTCTGCAACACCGACTGCGAAACCAGCCAAGTCATAGTCGTCTTCGCCATACATACCAGGCATTTCAGCCGTTTCCCCACCGATAAGGGCTGCACCGGCTTGTACACACCCTTCGGCTACACCAGCAACGACTTGTTCCAATTTAGCTGGTTCATTTTTCCCAGTCGCCACATAGTCTAGGAAGTAGAGGGGCTCCGCGCCTGCAGCGATGATATCGTTGACACACATAGCCACACAGTCTTGACCGATAGTATCGTGTTTGTCGTACTTGATAGCAAGCATGAGCTTGGTTCCAACACCGTCAGTTCCTGAAATCAAAACTGGCTCTTTAACACCTGTTTTTGAAAGGTCGAACATACCACCAAAACCGCCAAGAGCTCCCATAACACCCGCACGCTCCGTACGTGCCACATGTTTTTTAATCCGTTCAACAACTTCATAACCCGCTTCAACGTCCACACCTGATTGAGCGTATGCATTTTTATTTGTCATTTTTTAATCCTTTTCTTTTTTTGAGAAAGACTGCGACGTATTTTTAGATAAACAATTATTTTATCTAAAAATACTAGTCAGGTCTCTAGCTTTGGTCCCATAGGAGAAAGCGTCTACTGACAAATGCTTTAGCTTTTAGTCAGTAGTGAGACGTGGCGCATAAGCATTCTTATTTGTCATTTTATTCATTCCTTTTCTTTAATCGAGAGTCTTTAGCCGTCTATTTGTAAAAACTGATCTTGTCATCCAAACTTCTACGATAGTCTTCTTCATAGTCGTAGAGAGGCGTTGGGTAGTCACCGTCAAAGTAAGCGACACAGAGACCGCCATTTGGCGCATCTGTTTCGATGCCGATAGAATCAATCAAGCCATCAATAGAAAGATAAGTCAGACTATCCGCACCAATGATTTGGCGAGTTTCTTCAACCGTATGATTGGCCGCAATCAGCTCCTGACGTGTCTGGATATCAATCCCGTAGAAACATGGATAGGCAAGAGCAGGACTACCAATGGCAACGTGTACTTCTGATGCCCCCGCTTCTTTCAAAAGTTGGACAATGCGACGAGATGTCGTGCCTCGCACGATAGAGTCATCAATCATGACAACGCGTTTGCCTTTAACGACACCAGAAACAGCAGATAACTTCATCCGAACCCCTTGCTCGCGTAATTCTTGAGTCGGCTGGATAAAGGTCCGTTGCGTATATTGGTTCTTGATGAGCCCCATTTCATTTGGCAGACCTGATTCTTCGGCAAATCCCATAGCTGCGCTAAGAGAGGAGTTTGGCACCCCGACTACGATATCAGCTTCATACTTGAACTCACGTGCCAGTTGTGCTCCCATTCTCTTACGAGCTGTATGAACATTGACTCCATGGATGTTAGAGTCGGGACGGGCGAAGTAGATATACTCCATGGAACAGATAGCCAACTGAGTGTCGTTTGTGTAGCTATCATACTGGATACCACTATCATCAATAATAACAATTTCGCCTGGTTTTACGTCGCGAATCCACTCAGCACCGATTACTTCAAAGGCACAGGTTTCAGATGAAACCACTACTGCTCCATTAGCCATTTTCCCGATTGACAGAGGACGGAAGCCATTTGGGTCAAGCGCTGCAATTAACTTATCTTCAAACATCAAGAGATAAGCAAAACCACCTTTAACAAGACTGAGTGCTTCCTTGATTTTACCCATCAGGTTTGGATTGTGGCTACGGCGAATAAGGTGAGCCAAGATTTCAGAGTCAGAGGTTGAGCTGAAAATCGCTCCTCTTTGTTCCAATTCTTGCTTGAGCGATTCTGCATTGGTCAGATTCCCATTATGAGCCAAACCAAACTGCATATCGTGAAAGCGGAAGAGGAAAGGTTGGATATTGTCTACAGAAGCTTCTCCCGCAGTCGCATAACGCACGTGCCCAATCGCTCCAGTTCCTGTCAATTTATCCAAATTCGCAGGATTTTTGAAGACTTCTGATAAAAGCCCCATATCACGATGACGCTTCAATTTCCCTTGGTCATTGGAGAGGATTCCTGCCCCCTCCTGACCACGGTGCTGAAGACTATGGAGTCCAAAATAGGTTAATTTGGCAGCGTCTGGGTGGCCCCAGATACCAAAAACACCACATTCTTCATTAAGAGATTTTACTTCGTATGTCATTTTATATACCTAATTTTTATTTGTGTATCATTCCTTAACGATACTAGAGCGGAATGATACGGCAGAAGCTCGTTTCACTCACAACAATAAATCATTTGCAATTGTCGTAAGTTAGATCTACTTGATTTTACATTCACGGATGGTTATCTATTAGAAAATCTGCAAAGCCTATTTTTCAGTAAAGTATTTAACCGCTGACGCAAAGAGGTGTTGGTCTTTATTTCCTGGAATATTTTGGAAAAGACCGTCTTCGAAACGTTCTGAGTGTCCCATCTTACCAATGATTTGACCGTTCTTGCTTGTGATACCTTCAATAGCATTCACAGAACCGTTAGGATTGTATTTAGAATCCATGCTTGGTTTGCCTTCGAAGTCAACATATTGGCTAAAGATTTGACCATTATCACGGAGCTCTGCAAATTCCTCAGCTGTCACGACAAATTTACCTTCACCGTGTGATACTGGGATGGCATGGATGTCACCAACTTTCACGCCAGCAAGCCATGGTGAGTTCGTATTGGCAATACGTGTTTCAACCATCTTAGCCACGTGTTGGTTGGCATCATTGTAAAAGAGAGTTGGACTCGTACTGCTTGCATCTTCAAAGTTACCGTATGGAAGAAGACCTGATTTGACAAGAGCTTGGAACCCGTTACAGATACCGATAATCAAACCACCACCTTCGATGAAGCTATCGATGGCTGCACGTACTTTTTCGTTAAGCAAGATATTAACGATGAATTTAGCTGATCCATCTGGTTCATCCGCTGCTGAGAAGCCACCGGCAAAGAAGATAATGTTAGCTTTTTCGATATTTTCAACCATAGTGTCAACAGATTTGACAATTGCTTCTTCATTCAGTGTTACAAATGGTACCAAGTTGACTTTTGCGCCTTCTTTTTCAAATGCCTTAGCGGAGTCATATTCGGAGTTGGTACCTGGGAACACTGGGATGTAAACCACTGGTTTTTCAATAGTTTCTTTAGCTTTGATAACAGCATCTGACGCCACCGCAGGTACTTCTTCCAACTCAGTTGCTTGTGCAAATTCCGTTGGGTAGACTTCTTCCAATTTACCTTGGAAGGCACTGTCAAGTTTGTGTCCATCAAGCGTTACATCGTTGACAGTAAGTGTAAAGTCAGCTGCTGTTTGTCCAATCTTGGCAACACCTGAAATCTCTTCCGGAGATGTGAAGACGAATCCACCCAATTGAGCTGTCAAGGCAGTCTCAAGATTTTCAAGGGTTACAGTGGCACCAATATGGTTACCAAATGTTGCAAGGGCAAGGGCTTCAAGGACACCACCATATTTGACAGCTGATGCTGCTGTTACTTTGTGATCAGCTTGGATGGCTTCAAATTGAGCAAAGTTAGACTTGATCAGATCAAAGTCAATTTCTTGTGCCAAAGCTTGACCTGGGATGTAATAGATATTTTCACCAGCAGCTTTAAATTCTGGAGAAAGAACCTTACGGCTATCTGCAGTTGTGACACCAAAAGCAACTAAGGTTGGTGGTACTGTCAATTCTTCAAAGGTACCAGACATAGAGTCCTTCCCACCGATAGATGGCAACCCAAGTTGAATCTGAGCTTCAATGGATCCAAGAAGAGCTGCTACTGGCTGACCAAAACGCTCTGCTTGTTTATCCATACGCTCGAAGTATTCTTGATAAGAGAAGCGAGCCTTAGACCAGTTTGCACCAGCAGCAACCAAACGAGCAGTTGCTTCGATAACCGCATAAGCAGCACCGTGGTACGGAGACCATTCTGCGATGTATGGGTTAAAGCCTTGTGCCATGACTGATGCCGTATGAGTCACACCATGTTGGACTGGCAATTTCTGTACTGAAGCCTCCGTTGGTGTGATTTGGTAGCGACCTCCTAGTGGGTGATTGACTGTTGAACGTCCAACTGAACTATCAAAGATGGTTTGTAGCCCTTTTTGACTAGCATGGTTGAGGTCAGACAAGACTGCAAGCGTATCTGCTTCAAGGGTTTCGGCAGATGTTTGGCGTTCTTCTGGAAGCTTGACATCCTTGTCAACTACCTTAGCATCTACAACGACACGTACACCGTTTGTATCAAGGAAACGACGTTCCAAATCAACGATGGTTTCACCATTCCAGTGCATGACAAGATTTGGTTTTTCGGTCACTGTCGCAACGACAACCGCGTCAATATTTTCTTTGTTACATGCTGCAATGAAGGCATCTACATCTTCTGGACGAACCACTACAGCCATCCGTTCTTGAGATTCAGAGATGGCAATTTCTGTACCGTTCAAGCCTTGATATTTTAATGGCACTTTGTCTAGATCAATTTCAAGACCATCTGCCAATTCACCGATAGCCACACAGACACCACCAGCACCAAAGTCATTTGATTTCTTGATCAGACGTGTCACTTCCCCATTACGGAAAAGACGTTGGATCTTACGTTCTTCGATGGCATTCCCTTTTTGAACCTCAGCACCAGCTGTTTCAACAGATTCAACTGTTTGAACTTTAGAAGAACCTGTCGCACCACCGACACCGTCACGTCCAGTCTTACCACCGAGCAAGATAATCACATCACCTGCTTCAGGTTTTTCACGAACAACATTTTCCTTAGGAGCTGCACCGACAACTGCACCTAGCTCCATACGTTTAGCAACGAAACCTGGGTGGAAGTATTCACGAACATAGGTCGTCGCAAGACCAATTTGGTTCCCATATGAAGAATAACCGTGAGCCGCTGTTTTAGAAATCACTTGTTGTGGTAATTTCCCAGCGCGAGTTTCTGAAATTGGAGCTGTAATATCGCCAGCACCTGAAATACGCATGGCTTGGTAAACGTAGGAGCGACCTGACAATGGGTCACGAATGGCACCACCGATACAAGTTGCCGCTCCACCAAATGGTTCGATCTCCGTTGGGTGGTTGTGAGTTTCGTTTTTGAACATGAGAAGCCATGGTTCTTTCACACCATTGACATCCACTTCAATTTCAACGGAGCAGGCATTGATTTCATCAGACACTTCCATGTCGTCCAAACGACCATTGGCACGCTCATAACGACCAAAAATAGTCGCCATATCCATCAAGGTTTGAGGTTTTTCTGTACGTCCCAACTCATCACGCATGGCAATATACTTGTCATAAGTCGCTTGCAATTGTTTTTGGAATTTAGAAGCTGAGAAGTCGATGTTTTTCAACTCAGTCTCGAAAGTTGTGTGACGACAGTGGTCAGACCAGTAAGTATCCAACACCTTCAACTCAGTCTCAGTTGGCACACGACCAATAGACTTGAAGTAATCTTGAATGAAGAGAAGGTCATCCACTTCCATGGCCAATCCTTGCTCAGCCTTATACTGTGCAAAATCTTCTGCTGTATATGTTTCAAAGAAATCCAAATTTGGAATGGTCTTGTCAGACTCAGAGAAATCCTGTTTCGCAATACCAAGAGTGATGTCTTTGAAACGAGAATCCACTGGGTTCAAGAGATAGTTTTTAACAGCTTCCAATTCATTCGCATCAATATCCTTATTGACCAAGTAAAGTTGTGCTGTGTTCACTGTTACATCATTTGAACTACCCAACAAAAGCAAAGCTTCTTGTGAAGACGCCGCACGTTGATCAAATTGACCAGGCAAACTTTCGATAGCAAAGAAAGCATACTTCTCAAGATCAGCCTTAACCTCAGCTTCATCCAAAACAGTATCGGTCACCTGCTCAGAAAAAATATGTTTTTCCGCACGCGCAAACAAGTCCTCTGCCAAATTAAAGACATCGTAAACCTGAACAATCCGAAGATCCTTCAAGGTTTTCAACTGAAGATTATGCTGTAATTCTTTTACTAAAGAGTCAGATTTGACACGAAAATCAGCTTTTTTCTCAACGAAAATACGTTTATCCATTTTAGTTCCTTTATCTATTTCTACTTAAAGATTGTAGTGACGACCAAGTAAAACTTTACTTCAATCCTTGCAATTTTTCTAACACGACCTTATAAACATCCGTTAGACTGCCCAAATCTCTACGGAAAACATCCTTGTCCATATGGTGCCCTTCAGCATCCCAAAGGCGGCAGTTATCTGGAGAGAATTCATCTGCCAAGATAATCTTGCCATCCTTATCAAAACCGAATTCCAATTTAAAGTCAATCAAACGAAGACCAATTTGTGCAAACCAATCTTTCAGCAATCCATTGATGCGACGTGTTTCTTCCTTGATATAAGCGATTTGTTCATCATTGGCAATATCCAAGAACTTCACATGCTCATCATTGATGAATGGATCATCCAACTCATCGTTCTTGTAGTAAAATTCAACGATTGGAGTTTTCAAGTCCAAACCTTCTTCCACGCCAAAACGTTTTGAGAAAGAACCCGCAGTCACGTTACGAAGCACAACCTCCAAAGGAATGATGGTCACTTTCTTGTTGAGTTGTTCTGTGTCAGAGATACGTTCGATAAAGTGAGTAGCCACACCTGCAGCATTCAATTTTTCAAAAATAAGAGACGAAATCTGATTATTGAGCACACCTTTGCCTTCGATGGTCTCTTTACGAGCACCATTAAGCATGGTAGCTTGGTCCTTATAAACGGACCTAATCACATGTTCGTCTTCTGTAGTATAGATATCTTTAGCTTTTCCCGTATAAATAAGTTTGCTGGACATTTTATTATTCGCCTTTCGTATTACTTTGCCTCATTCTAACACAAAAATAAGCATAAATCAAATGTTTTACGAACGTAAACGTATTCTTCACTCTAAAACATTTAGAAAAAAATCAAATCAGACTATTTAGATAACCCGACCACAATCATTCAAACTTCACACAATCAAAAAAGCAACATGACCAGCATGTTGCTTTTTCTTATATTCTATTTTTGATGATTGCTAATACGTCTGCAACACTTTGGAGGTTGTCAATTTCTTCATCACTGATCTCGATTCCAAATTCATCCTCAACTGTTAGAATAAATTCCATCAAATCTACTGAATCAGCATCTAAATCATCCTTTAAACTCAAGTTTTCAGTAACTACAAAGTCCTCTCCTTGACGCTCTTGAATGATGGTTACGATACGGTCAAAAATTTGTTGTTCTGTCATATTGTTCTCCTTATTCCTCTGAAAATTCACGCGCAGTTTGAGCAACTACATCTGTCTCAAGCATGGTACGAATCTGGCGTATTGTGCTATAGACAGCCTTGGCATCACTTGAACCATGAGTCTTAACTACTGGTGCTTTAACACCAAACAGAACCGCGCCTCCAACATCTGAATAGTTGAGCTGTTTTTTCAAACCTCTGAGGTTATCCTTAAGAAGGAAAGCTCCTAGCTTAGCTCTAAGACCGCCACCTACAATAGCATTTTTAAGCAAGCCCATGATACCCATAGCAGTCCCTTCAATAGCTTTGAGCACAGCGTTTCCCGTGAAACCATCTGTTACGACTACATCGGCAACACCATCCATTAAATCACGCGCTTCCACGTTCCCGACGAAATTCAAACTCTCGTCAGCCACTAATAGGTCATAGGCTTCCTTGCGAAGTGGATCTCCCTTGCTGCTCTCTGTCCCGTTATTAAGCAAACCTACACGAGGTTTTTCAATACCACGAACATTTCTAGCATAGAAGGAACCCAAGATAGCGTATTGATGCAGGTGATGAGCTGTATTTTCTGCATTAGCACCAAGGTCAAGCATATCAAAACCTTTTCCATCAATAGTTGGCAAGGTTGACATAAGACCTGGTCGATCGATATTTTTGATACGACCAACGATGAAGAATCCTGCTGCTAACAAGGCACCTGTATTTCCTGCAGAAAGAACTGCGTCTGCCTCTCCATCTTTGACAGCCTTAGCTGCCAATACCATGCTGGAATTTTTCTTCTTGCGGATGGCTTTTGTAGGCTCATCATCTGAGTCGATTTTTTCATCCGTATGGATAATGCTGACGCGCTCTGTAGCTGTTAGATATTGCTTGATTTTGCTTTCATCTCCATAAAGTTGGACTTCAATATCTGAAAAGTCAGCAAGGGCTTGATTAACTCCCTCTACAATAGCTTGTGGTGCGTAATCGCCACCCATTGCATCAACTGCGATTTTTTTCATTTGTCTTCCTCTTTCAGTAGTTGTCCCCAGTCGGCTAGGGAATCAATAAATTTCTTTGATTTTAGATGAATGCCGACATATTCCTCGTAGATTTGGTCCATAAACTTGCGCAAGTCTTGCTTGATTTCGGCCTTAAGTGAGATAGTCTCCAAGGTCTCAAAATCAATGGCTTGAAATTGATTGAGCAGATAAGGAATATTGGGATTTAGATGACATCGTTTCTCATCTTCATGGTAATGATCGGGACAAAGACAAGCCCCGTATTTGAATGAAAAGTCAAAGGCTTGCCCCACACGATGACAAAAGGTACACTCATTAAAGTTGAGACTGATTCCAAAACGTGTCAATATTTGAATTTCAAAAATATTGGTCAAAACTTGATAATCCAGACCCTCTTCCATCAGCTCTAAAGTCTTTTGCAAAAAAGCAAATAAGGGAGCGTCTTCTTGGTTATCCTGCAAACTCGCATCTGCCAAGGCTGCAACGTAAGTCGCATAAGCCATAACAAAGAGGTCACTATTGATTTTCGGAAAAGTCTTCACCTCATGATAATCTTCTATATAACTAAGTCCATCGTCATTGACTTTTAGGAGAAAATGGGCTAAGACTAAAGGTTGAATGACAGGAGCTAGTTTGGATTGGCCGGCGTGTTTGACAAAAAACATGCGCTTCCCTGCCTGTTCTGTAAAGATTTTAACAAGCTTATCATCCTCTCGAAAATTTCGATTGTAAAGTACTAAACCCTGACTCGTAATCGATTGAATCATGCTTCTCTCATGTACTCCTCAAGTCGTTTCATAGCTTCTCTGATGGTTCCCATGCTAGCTGCATAAGATAGGCGAACATAGCCCTCTCCATACTGACCAAAGGCAGCACCAGGAATAAAAGCAACAGCCTTCTTCTGGGCAAAATCCTTCAGAAAAGTAAAGGAATCTTGATTATAGCCTGCCGGAATCTTAGCAAAGATATAAAAAGCCCCATCTGGTTTGATAATCTCAAAGCCGAGGTCAGTCATCTTGTCGATAATGTAGTCCCGACGCTGGATATATTCCTTCTTCATGGGTTCTGCATCATCTTTACCAGCTGTCAATGCTTCCACCGCAGCATGTTGTGCCATGGTGTTTGCAGCAGTTACCAAATACTGATGACTCTTGATGAGTTGAGCTGTGAAGTTTGCTGGTGCAAAGATAAAACCTAAACGCCAACCTGTCATGGCATGGGATTTAGAAAGACCGTTAATGATAATTGCCTGATCTCTCAACATAGTTCCCAAAGATACATGATTTTCCCCTGTATAGGTCAATTCTGAGTAGACTTCATCACAGACTACGAAAATCTCATACTTGCGTAAAACAGCTGCCAAGGCTTCTAATTGCTCGCGACTATAAGTAATTCCTGTAGGGTTGGCTGGATAGTTGAGAATAACTGCCTTGAGCTTGTCACCTTGCTCTAAAATCGCTTTTTCTAGCATTTCTGGAGTTAAGACAAAACCATTCTCAGTCGTATCAATCTCGACAATCTCTGCACCAACTAGATTAACTATTGGCTCATAGCCAGGATAGGCAGGAGCTGGCAAGAGAACCTTGTCTCCTTCCTCCAAAATAGCTGTCAGAGTGGCTGATAGAGCCTCTGTCGCACCAATTGTGACCAAGATTTCATTCTCTGGATTGTAGTCCAGCTGATATTTCTCTTTTACAAAATCACTCGCCGCCTGACGCAATGTCAACAAACCACTCATACCTGTATAGTAGGATTGATCTTGATCAATGGCTCGCTTTGCAGCTTCCTTGACATGATCTGGCGTTGTAAAATCTGGTTCTCCCAAGGTCAATCGCAGGACACCAGGAATCTCTGAAATAGCCTGGTCAAATTGACGAATCAAGGAAACTTGTATCTTATCTAATTGTTTATTAAAGCGTTTGGTTAAGTCCATATATATCCTCCTTGATCAAAGAACATATATCTATTATACTACAAAAGCTCTCTGACCGCAAAATTCCGTTAATTTACAACCTTATTCCTACTTTCTATTTTACTTTTCTGACAGATAAGATTATAATAAGTAGTATTTATTTTCGGAGGTTTTTATGTCATTTCTATCAAAAAATTGGGCAGGACTGCTAGTCTGTCTAATCATTTCTATCATCTCTTGGGTTTTAGGAGGCTTTCTGCCTGTTGTGGGAGCACCTGTTTTCGCCATTTTTATCGGAATGATTCTCCATCCCTTTCTCACTTCTTATAAACAACTGGATGCCGGCTTGACTTATAGCTCCAAAAAACTGCTTCAATATGCTGTTATCTTGCTTGGGTTTGGACTCAATATCTCACAAGTTTTCGCAGTTGGAAAATCTTCCCTCCCTGTTATCCTTTCGACTATTTCTATCGCTTTGATTATAGCTTTCTTTTTCCAACGATTTTTTAACCTTGATACAAAGCTAGCTACCTTGATTGGAGTTGGATCTTCTATCTGTGGCGGTTCTGCCATTGCAGCGACTGCTCCTGTTATTCACGCCAAGGAAAAAGAAGTAGCCCAAGCCATTTCTGTTATCTTTTTCTTCAATGTCTTGGCAGCTCTTATCTTTCCAACTCTAGGTTCTTGGCTCCATCTTTCCAACGAAGGTTTTGCTCTCTTTGCGGGTACTGCGGTCAACGATACGTCCTCTGTAACAGCCACAGCTAGCGCCTGGGATAGCCTCTACCAAAGCAATACTCTCGAATCTGCTACTATTGTCAAACTGACTCGTACCTTAGCTATTATCCCTATTACTCTCTTTCTCTCATACTGGCAAAGTCGCCAACAAGGTGATAACCAAGGAGTAAAACTCAAAAAAATCTTCCCCGTTTTCATTCTCTACTTTATCCTAGCTTCTCTGCTAACTACCGTCCTTACTTCTTTTGGTGTTAGCAATAGCTTCTTTGCACCTCTCAAACAACTCTCTAAATTCCTTATTATCATGGCCATGAGTGCTATCGGTCTCAAAACCAACCTCGTTGCTATGATCAAATCCAGTGGAAAATCCATTCTTCTTGGAGCCCTTTGCTGGATTGCTATCATCCTGACTAGTCTTGGCATGCAAATACTCATCGGTATTTTCTAATAAAAAAGGTAGCCTTTAGGCTACCTTTTTATTGTTCAAGAATTAAACGTGTATGTTCTCTCTTAATACAACGGTTCATCACGATGTCATCGCATCCCCCAGCACGCAAGATTTCTGCTGCTTCCAAACTTTCAAGTTCTAATTGTGCCCAGAAAATCTTGGCATCCGCCTTGAGAAAGTCTCGTGCTACATCAGGTAAAAATTCACTGCGACGATAGACATTGACGATATCTACAGGGAAAGGAATTTCAGCTAGACTGGCATAAGCCTTTTCTCCCAAAATCTCGCCACCTGCAGCTTTAGGGTTAACTGGAATAATTTTATAGCCACGAGCCTGCATTTCTTTAGTCACTCGATTGCTAGTTGTTTCCTCACGATCGGATAAGCCTACTACAGCTAGAGTTTTACTGCTTGCTAGATACCGACGGATCACTCCATCACTTGGATTGATAAATTCTTGAGTCATAGAAACCCTCCTTTTTCATCAGTATAGCATATTTTGAAAGGGTTTGTAGAAATTTGCTATGAAAATAAAAAATCCTCTTAAAATTAAACTATTCATTTAATTTTAAGAGGATCATAAAGATTTTATTTAAAGATTATTCTCTTGTTGGTTTATACTGAAGGCTTTCTCCGTGTTGTTTGACAAAGTCACTCAACTCTGAATCAGGAATTTGTCGAAGGTAGAGATTGGCACGAATCGTATCATCTTCTTCACGACAAGTAGAAAGCACAAGATATTTATCCTTAGCTGATACCTTGACATTTGGTTTCTTAACCTCTGCAGTATCATAAATAGTAGTTAGCTGTTTCTCAAAATCTGCATCATCATCAAAAGAAGTACGGTAAAAAGCTGTTTCTTCTGGAACAATAATCATGGCAACAGCTTCATAATAGTACTTTCTCTCTGGAGTTTCAATGACAACATAAGGGTGTGCATCAAAATATTCTTGGCGACTGAAATAGTTCACATCTTTAAACATACGGTGATCAGGAACTTTACTACCACGAGCGTGACCAAATAACCAAGTTAATCGATCGCTAAAATCCTTCTTGTTATCAGCGTCCATAAAGACTGTCCCCATTAAAGGCTCGTTAACTCCATCAAAGCGCTTATCTAAATAAGTCGCATTATCCGTTGTTTGAACGACTGGTTCATCTAACTGTGTACCCGGAATATATACATACCCCACAGTTTCAGAGTTTGTTGCAAGTAAACCTTTAAATTTATTAGAGAGATATTCCTTTTC
Organism: Streptococcus sp. CF4-3; assembly: GCF_024295385.1. Taxonomy (NCBI): domain Bacteria; kingdom Bacillati; phylum Bacillota; class Bacilli; order Lactobacillales; family Streptococcaceae; genus Streptococcus; species Streptococcus sp. CF4-3. Next base: position 50,324 of record NZ_JANCPN010000009.1, read on the forward strand.
TTCCTCGCTAGCAGTATAAGCTTGCTTTGACGCTTCCTGGGTAACGGTAGTTTCAGTCGTCTTATTCTCACTTGATGCTGAGAAGCTGTTATTATATATAAACAAGCCTCCCAAAGCAACGATAGCTACTGCTGCGATAGAAGCAATTATTTTAGTAATTGGTGTTTTCTTTGTTCTAGAGTGTCCACTCATTTTTCTACCTCGTTATTTACTAAAAAAATCACTGAAACAAAGTTTCAGTGATAGTATACTTCACCAAATAAATAAATTATTTAACAGCGTGTGTTTTTGGAAGGGCTTTTTGACCTGCTTTTGCAGAAGCTCCTGCTTTTTTAGCTGCTGCATCTGCTTTTTTAGCTTGGTCTACAGCACCTGGTTTACCACCTTCTGGTTGAGTTGCTGCTTGGTCAGCTGCTGCTTGATCAGGAGATACTTGCTCAGGTGCTACACCATGGTTAAGAGCTTTATCTTCTTGATCACGCATGTCTTTTGTTTTGTTGTCTTGAACGCCAGTTACATCGTTCCAGTATTTACCTTCAGCATAAGCAGTGTCACGGTATGCATCTTGAAGGCGAGCTACATATTTGTTGCGTACAACATTACGTGCTTCAGTACGAGCTGCTTCAAGTTTAGCAACGTAATCACCGTAAAGGTGACCTGATCCGTATGCTTCAAGAGCTTGTTTTGCTGCTACAACTGCTGCATCGTTTTCAGCTTCAGCGTTAATTTCAGCTTCGTGTGCTGCTACTTGTGTGTTTGCTTCGTCAGCGATATCACGTTCTGAAACGTAGTGTTTTTGAATCAATGCATTTGAGCTATATGAATTGTCAGATGCAAATGCTGGAGCTGCTGCAGAAAATACTGCAAGAGCTGCTACTGATGATAATAAAACTTTCTTCATTGTTTTATCTCCTCTTTAATTTTAAAATTTAATTATAAGGATAATCCTTACTAACTCAAATTATATCACATATATTAGAGTTGTCAAGCTTTTTTAAAAATAAATTTATATTTTCTGGTAAAAACAAGTAAAATTCATTCGAATTACAAAAATCAAATAAAATTCTTGAAATAATTGATATAAAAATGTTTGAAATCCGAACAATGCAGAGTTTTGCGAGTGTTAGGTTCTGTATTTCTAAGAGTATATTTTATTTTTTCAGCTGTAATTTTAAATAGTCTTCTCGATACTAAACAATGGAGAAAGAGGACGTTTTTCGTGGATACGGATGATTGCATCGCCTAAAAGATGAGCGATAGAAATTTGTTCAATCTTATCAATCAAACGTTCTTCTGGAAGATAGATAGTATCCAAAACAACCAATTTTTTAATGGCTGATTTCTGGATATTCTCCATTGCTGGACCAGAAAGAACTGGGTGCGTACAACTTGCGTAAACTTCAACAGCTCCTGCTTCTGCTAGAGCATCAGCCGCATGACAAATGGTTCCAGCTGTATCAATCATATCGTCAATCAAGATACAAGTCTTACCTTCTACCTTACCAATGATATTCATAACTTCACTAGTATTCATCTTGTCTACACTACGACGCTTGTCGATAATGGCAATTGGAGTTTTCAAAAATTCTGCTAATTTACGAGCACGAGTCACCCCACCGTGGTCCGGGCTGACAACGACATAGTCAGAACCAACCATGCCACGACGCTCAAAGTAATCCGCAATCAATGGAGCACCCATCAAGTGATCCACCGGAATATCAAAGAACCCTTGAATCTGTGCTGCGTGCAAGTCGATTGTCAACAAACGATCAACTCCAGCTACTTCAAGCATATTTGCAACGAGTTTTGAAGTGATTGGCTCACGCGCTCTTGCCTTTCTATCCTGACGTGCATAACCATAGTAAGGCATAACAACGTTGACAGATTCTGCACTGGCGCGCTTCAAAGCGTCTACCATAATCAAAATCTCAAGTAGATTATCATTTACTGGTGAGCTAGTTGATTGTAGAATAAAGACGTGTTTTCCACGGATCGATTCTTCGATATTAACTTGAATTTCTCCATCTGAAAATTGACGAACAGTCGATTTTCCCAATTCTATCCCAATCTCTTGTGCCACACGTTCTGCCAATTCTTTATTTGAAGAAAGGGCAAATAGCTTTAAATCAGAAAAAGACATGATTTCCTCCAGTATTTATGTATCACTTGTGTTTTTCACAACATTTTTCCATCTACCATTGTAGCGCTTTTTTCTCGATTTTTCAATAAAAAATAAGACAAGAGTAGACTTTTATACTATTGTCTTATGCTATTTTATATTAGTGATATTGAGGATGAAATGTGTCAATCTTATCATCCTACTTCATGCTACTCCAGAAGCTTTTAATTAAAAAGTTAGTATATCTCCCTCATACTACCTGTATCCACATCGTAAACAGCTCCTGAAATAATAACATCATCTGGAATTAAGGGGCATTCTCGCAGCAATTTCATATCCTCTCGAACACTCTCATCGATGTCTTGAAACGGTAAAAAGTCCTGCCCAGATACATCAACTCCCAATTCACATTTTAGGTGCTCTTGAAAATCCTCGTTATTGAAGGTTTGAGCCCCGCAGTCTGTATGATGAAGAACCACAATTTCTCTTGTCCCCATTTGTTGTTGGGAAATTACAAGTGAGCGAATCATATCCTCAGTCACTCGACCACCCGCATTCCGTAAGATATGGGCATCTCCCAGAGCTAACCCCAGAGCTGGCGCAACGTGTAGACGCGAATCCATACAAGTTACGATTGCAACCTTGGTCTTGGGTTTAATGGATAAATGCAAATCTCCATGTAGTTCTACATAAGCTTGATTGGCTTTTAAAAAATTTTCAAAATAGGACATGACAACTCACTTTCTAGTCTGCCAGATAATTTGAACACCAAATTATTTATCTCCTATCTTACCATCTTTTCTTTGTCTTGTCAGCTGTTAACTTTCATATAAAAAAACTGGGACAGAGACATCCAGCAACTAGCTTGGGTTTCTGTCCTAGTTTTTTAATATTATGAACCTTTTTGGATATACTTGTTAAGAGAGCCTGCAAAGCTCTGAAGATTGAGACTTTGTACATAGACCTCACCGGTACCTCGGAAAGTATTCACCACTCCTTCGCCTGTACCAATAGACTGCCAGAAGCCATTTTCTAAGTGGATATCATAGTCCAGAGATTGACTCCAAGCCACCACATGGGCATTGTCGATGGTTATTTCTTGGTTTTGTAGCTCAATTTTCTTAATAGATCCAAAAGCATTGGCCAAAAGAGTTCCCTGACCTTGGGTTGTCATCACAAAGAGACCGCCTTGCCCTCCGAACAGAGCTTTCCCAATAGACTGGCGCTCCATTGTATAGAAAGCTGTACCATCAAGAGCTAAAAAGGCCCCATCATTCAATCGGTACTGGTTTTCGCCTAGCTCAAGAGCAATCACTTGACCAGGAGTATCTGGTGCTAAAGCAAGGTTGCCGTTGTCAGACTCTGCAACAGCTTGAGTGATAAAGGTACTTTCACCAGAAACCATTGAACGCCCTACAGCTTTGACAAAACGTCCCAAACCAGAACCGCTTGCATTGAGCTGGGTATTGAGACTTACATTAGGTGTATGGTAGACCATGCTACCACGCTGAATAAAGACCGTTTCCCCCTGATTGAGCGACAACTCTACCAAAGGAAACTGCATTTGACTATCCATAGAAAATTTCATCAGAAATTCCTCCTTATTTTTAATAAATGTTAGCAATAAAATAATTAGTCATCTAAAACTGACCATAACGATTAGGAGAATACTTTTTTCAAGACTTCCTGAATAGTCGTCACCCCAATCACCTGAATTTCCTTAGGTGGCTTTATACCTGTTAGGGAGTTTTTTGGTACATAGATTTTTGTAAATCCAAGCTTAGCGGCTTCATTGATCCGTTGTTCGATACGATTTACGCGCCGAATCTCTCCCGTCAAGCCCAACTCTCCTACAAAACATTCCTGGGGATTGGTTGGCTTGTCCTTGTAGCTAGAAGCAATAGCAACTGCAACAGCCAGGTCAATAGCAGGTTCATCTAATTTGACACCACCAGCTGATTTAAGATAGGCATCCTGATTTTGAAGCAAGAGACCAGCCCGTTTTTCCAAGACAGCCATAATCAGACTAGCACGATTGAAATCAAGCCCTGTCGTCGTACGCTTAGCATTCCCAAACATGGTCGGCGTCACCAAGGCCTGCACTTCAGCAAGAATTGGACGTGTTCCTTCCATAGTCACAACGATGGACGAACCAGTCGCTCCATCCAAGCGTTCTTCCAGAAACACTTCACTAGGATTCAGGACTTCAACCAAACCACCTGATTGCATTTCAAAAATCCCGATTTCATTGGTCGATCCAAAACGGTTCTTGACTGCTCTCAGAATCCGGAAGGTATGGTGACGTTCCCCTTCAAAGTAAAGCACCGTATCCACCATATGTTCCAACATACGAGGACCAGCCAAAGTTCCTTCCTTGGTCACATGCCCTACGATAAAGATAGCAATGTTATTGGTCTTGGCCAGCTGCATGAGTTCAGCTGTCACCTCGCGTACTTGGGAAACCGACCCTTGTACCCCTGAAATCTCAGGAGACATAATGGTCTGGATCGAATCGATGATAAGAAAGTCTGGTTGGATTCGCTCCACCTCAGCTCTCACGCTCTGCATATTGGTCTCAGCATAGAGATAAAACTCGCTATCAATATCCCCCAAGCGCTCTGCACGGAGTTTGATCTGTTGAGCAGACTCCTCCCCACTGACATAGAGAACTGTTCCTACTTGAGACAACTGAGTTGATACTTGTAAGAGAAGGGTTGATTTTCCAATACCTGGATCTCCACCAATTAGGACGAGACTCCCTGGCACCACACCTCCACCGAGTACACGGTTGAATTCCTCCATCTCAGTCTTGGTTCGATTGACATTAATAGAAGTTACTTCTGCCAATTTCATGGGCTTGGTTTTCTCACCTGTCAAGGACACACGCGCATTCTTGACTTCTGCAACCTCAACCTCCTCAACAAAAGAAGACCAAGCTCCACAGTTTGGACAGCGTCCTAAATACTTTGGTGAATTATATTCACAATTTTGACACACAAATGTCGCCTTTTTCTTTGCGATAATAAACCTCTTTCTATATCTCTATCTCACATTCAATCACTTGGCAAAAATCAATCTTCTCATTTGGTACAAACTGCCGTATCAGCATTCGATGGGCTACAACTACCACAGTTTGATGTTCCCGATACTTAGCCATGCATTCTAGAAAACGAGTCTTCATCTCTACAGCTGTCTCATATTGAACAGGAGAATTTAGGAGCAACTCCCCATTATTTTCTAAAAATAGTCTTCTAGCTTCTTCAAATCTATCTATGCCACTTTCATAGACCTGCCATTCATGCAATAATGGCTCCACTCTCAAAGGAAGCCCAGTAGCACAAGATACATAAGAAGCCGTTTCTAATGCTCGCGTCACTGCAGAAGACACCAGTATATCAGCTGAGCCAAACAAAAGATTTTTGCAAAGTTCCTGAGCTTGTTGTCTTCCTTTTACCGATAAAGGGGCCAAGTCTATCCCAAATCCCGTATAAGAACGCTCCTCTAACTCACGGTAATCTGGCTCTCCATGACGTACAAAGATAATCTTCATCTTAGTGCCCAGTTGATCCAAACCCACCAGTACGAACTCCGTCTGCCTCATCTCCATCTGCAATTAAAAATGGTGCAAAGACAGCCTGAACTACACGTTCTCCAACTTCAAGAACAACTTCTTGATCTGTGATATTCTTCATCTGTGCAAAGATATGTCCCTCATTCCCTGGATTGCCATAATAATCTCCGTCAATGACACCCACAGAGTTAATCAAGACCAAACCTTTTTTACGAGGATTTGATGAACGGTCATAAAGATAGAGCACTTCAGTCGGCTGCATATAAGCCTTAACACCTGTTGGGACGAGGACGATTTCTCCTGGTCCAATCACTGTGCGCTCTGCCACCTTTAAGTCGTAGCCAGCTGCGTGTGCTGTCTCTCGTTTAGGTAACAAAGTTTCATCTGTAAAGCTAGAAACTAATTCAAAACCACGAATTTTCATATTATTCCTCTTTTTAATCTTTTATTCTAGGCTATTTTATCTTATTTATTCGAAAAAAGCACGAAAAAAGAGCACACAATTCACACTCGCTTAGGGCTGCTGGATTCCTCCCCTGACCCGCTTCACGCAGAACTGTTGCTCCACTAGTTATTATACCACATTCCCCTCTATTTTTAAAGAGAAATTATTTTTTACGTCGATTTCGGAAAAAGTCTTGCATAATCTCTGCGCACTCATTCTCTAAAACACCTGTTTCAACGTCCACACGGTGATTGAGCCTCTCATCTGTTAGAATATCGTACAAGCTCCCAGCGGCGCCAAATTTCTGATTTTTAGCCCCGTAGACCACGTTTGGAATCCGTGCGAGACCAATTGCCCCACTACACATGACACACGGCTCTATGGTCACAAAAAGCGTACAATCGAGCAAACGCCAACTCTCTTCGCTCAAATTAGCATTCTCTATGGCCATAATTTCCGCATGCATGACTGCCCGTTGCAACTCCTCTCGAGCATTGTGTCCTCTCCCAATGACTTTTCCATCCTTGACAATTACACAACCAATCGGGATTTCATCATGCTCTAAAGCAATCTCTGCCTCTTTTAAGGCCTCTCTCATAAAAGCTTCTTTTTCTTCAAGCGTGTAATTCATCTCTTCTCTCTTCCTAGCTATCAATTCTATCATTATACCATGTTTCTCAACACAAAAAAAGCCACCGAATGCGGTGACTTTATAGGGAGATTATTATGAAAAAGAAAAGTTTAGGAAATTTGTTACAACAAGTTAGGAGGTCTTCTTGTAACTGTCTATAGTATATCCAACCTGTCTTAAACAAATCTTAAAAATCTGCTATGACCAAACACTTTCTAAAATATTTGTCTGTTCACGACCAGGACCTACTGAGAATGTTGAAATACGAACACCCACCAATTCGCTAACACGGCGAACATAGTTGCGTGCATTTTCAGGAAGGTCTTCCAAATTACGTACTCCAGTGATATCTTCAGACCAACCAGGCAATTCTTCGTAGATTGGTTTACAACGTTTCAATTGTTCGAGACTAGCTGGGTAGTAATCAATACGTTGACCGTCAAGATCATAGGCCACACAGATTTTTACTGTATCCAAGCCACTCAAAACATCAATAGAGTTCAAAGAGAGATTTGTGATACCAGAAACACGACGGCTATGACGCATAACAACTGAGTCGAACCAACCTACACGGCGAGGACGCCCAGTAGTTGTCCCATACTCATGCCCCACTTCACGAATACGATCACCAACTTCATCAAATAGCTCGGTTGGGAAAGGACCATCACCTACACGACTTGTATAAGCCTTACATACACCGACAACTTTGTCAATCTTGCTTGGACCTACTCCAGAACCAATTGTCACACCACCAGCCACTGGGTTTGATGAAGTAACAAATGGATAAGTACCTTGGTCAATATCCAACATGACACCTTGTGCACCCTCAAAGAGAACCCGTTTACCATTATCAAGCGCGTCGTTCAAGATAACAGAAGTATCAGTCACATATTGCTTGATTTGTTGGCCATACTCATAGTATTCTTCAAAAATATCATCAATTGAAATAGGTTCACTATCATACAATTTTACAAATTGACGATTTTTCTCAGCAAGATTACGTTCTAAACGTTCACGGAAGATTTCTTTATCCAAAAGATCCGCAATACGAATTCCAACACGAGCTGCCTTGTCCATATAGGCTGGACCAATTCCTTTAATTGTCGTCCCAATCTTGTTATCACCCTTAGCTTCTTCTTGAAGACGGTCTAACTCAATGTGATAAGGCAAAATAACATGCGCACGATCAGAAATTCTAAGATTATCTGTTGTAACACCTTCTTCATGCAAATAAGACAATTCTTTCACAAGAGATTTAGGGTTGACAACCATCCCATTACCAATAACAGAGATTTTTTCTGGGAAGAAAATACCTGAAGGAATCAAGTGCAATTTAAATTTCTTTCCATCAATAACAATTGTGTGACCTGCATTATCTCCGCCTTGGTAACGAGCAATCACTTCCGCATTAGCTGAAAGAAAATCTGTAATTTTCCCTTTACCTTCATCACCCCATTGGGTACCTACAACAACAACTGAAGTCATAATAAATTTTCGTCTGAGCCAAAAGGCTCGTCCTTTCTCATATACATGGTGGGAGTCTCACCCACAATAATATCTTACAATTTATTATAAGAAAAAAAGCCTATTTTATCAAGAATTAACACTAGAAAAGATTAGGGAATTCTTTTACTTTTGATTTAAAAAAATACAAAAAATTAGCATAATCTAAATATTTTTTTAAAATTAATTATTATTGTTCGTAATAGATGAAATGAAATTTTATTAAAATGAATAATTTAAATTTTGCCCTAATAGATAATTAAGATAGATCCGGTACGCTGCTCGAAAATGACAGAGGAGAAAATCCTTCTCATTCTTTATCTTAAAACGAATTAAATAATAAAGTAAAAATTTAAGATGAAGTAATTCCCATTCATCAGTACTTTGAAATAAAATTGAATATTCATTTTCGATTTGCTTTAGAAAAACCAAAGATCGATCGTAATATTTTTGAAGCATATAAAAAACCTTTCTTATTGATAAAACAAGTTTATCAGAAAGGCTAAATAAATAGATAAATATTTCTATAAAGTAAAAATTTTAAGCTGAACAAACTTAAAACAAAGAAAAGAAGTAAAAATAGATGAAAAAAATACTGAAAAATTCTCGTAAATAAACCCAAGGAAACAAAAAAACGTTCCTTAGAACGTTTAACTACTCCGCCAGTAGGACTCGAACCTACGACATCATGATTAACAGTCATGCGCTACTACCAACTGAGCTATGGCGGATAA